>JBEGUT010000199.1:0-7036 GCA_041178745.1 Planctomycetota bacterium
AACAACCGGAGTTGAAGCGAAGGGCTTTCGAGAGTTCATTTCCGGTGGAGGTCCCTGGGTTCTACTCTTCACCTTCGCTGTCTTCTTTGTCTATGCCGCAGAACTTGTCCCTGCGGTAAACGAATCCCACTACATGCTCAAAGCTTTTGTGGCCTACCATCCGAGCCCACTCAGTCAGGACATCTTTCTTGGATCGGCAGACACTCACTGGCTTTTTTTCCAGCTTTCCGGGGTACTTACGACCTTTTTCTCACTCGAAGTCGCTGTCTGGATCACGAGGCTTCTGGGCTGGATCTCGCTCGCAGTCGGTTGGTATTTCCTACACCGTGCAACGGGCCTTCCCCCGATCCTTGCCCCCTTTCTGGCCGCATGTTGGCTCGCACTCTTGAACTGGGGGCAACTTTCAGGCGAATGGGTAGTCGGAGGAGCGGAGGCAAAAGTTTTCGCCTATGCACTTACTTTTATCGGCTGGAGCTTTCTTTTCACCTCGAAACCATGGCGAGCCTGGCCTTGGCTGGGAGCCGCTTCGGCCCTCCACGTCTTGGTCGGGGGCTGGTCGGTGATCGTCGCCGCGCTGGCAATCGGGCTGCATCGATATCGCTCGACTTTCGACAACTGGAAAAGACACTTAGTTGCTCTGATTCTCGGAGGACTTTTATCGTTTCCAGGACTGCTACCAGCGTTAAAGACAACGGCCGGCGTCAGTGCCCTAGAAAACGCAAAAGCTGCTGAAATCTATGTGTACCAGAGAATTCCACACCACCTCTGCTTCAGTAAGTTTTCTTGGCAACGCAGAACTCAGTTTTTGGTGCCACTGAGTGGTCTAGCGATTGTCTCGTTGCTGTATTTCCATCAACGAAAAACAGAACAACGCCGCGATCGTTTGGCATCCGCTACCCCAAGCACACTGCCAACGGTTCTCGGAGATGATTCAAACGAGATAAATAAGGCAGCCTTGGTGTCCTCAGCCGATCATGGCCGTTTGTGGATTTACCTCGCCGCAGGAACATTACTTCTAGCTGGTATCGGAATTGTGATTGAACAAATAGGTATGCGGACCGACCCGATCGCGGCTGCCAAATTATTGAAGTACTACTGGTTCCGACTTGTTGACCCGGTTGTTCCAATGGCCCTTGTTTTTGTGGCCGCGTCGGTCGCGGATCGTTACGGGATTGTTCAACCAGTTGGGAACCGATTCCCGCAGAAACAGTGGTGGGGAGTGGCGTTTTGGCTGCTTACGATAGCCGTCGGTGGCCAACTCCTTGCCTCGCGGTTCAACCAGTTGACCAATGCCAAGTTACCCGAGGCCGATTTCAGAACACTAGCCGTGAAGGACAAAACAACCGAGGAACAAGATCGGATTTATCGCGATTGGCGAAATGCCTGCCGTTGGATTCGCAGTCAAACTCCAGAAGATAGTTTGTGGCTCACCCCTCGACATCAACAGTCCTTCAAGTGGTACACAGGTCGAAAAGAACTCGCCTGCTGGAAAGATATCCCGCAAGACTCCCGTTCGATGCTGCAATGGTGGGAACGTTTTAAGGATTGCTATCGAACGGACGAAGAGGGAGAACTGATGCCTTGGACGACCGAACGACTGCTTGAACTGCGAGACAAATATGGAATTCGATTTGTGCTGGTCGATCGACGCATCCAGGAAGAACCGCCGTTGCTACCACTGGTCTATCCCTTGGGTGGTGAATGGAATGATCACTACGCCATATTCGAGATTCGACCATGAGTACCGCTGGTTGGCAAAGCAGAGAGTGGGTGCAACAACTGCAAGAGCGACTTAGCCATGGTCGACTTCCCGGACGAGACGCTCAGAGAGAATTCAGTCCATCGTGGGCTTATGGTCGCCACTTCGGTCCGCTCCCCAAGAAATTTTTTCCTGCAGCGGTAATACTGTTGCTCTACTGGCACGATGGTCAATGGTGGTTCCCACTTACAAAACGGCCTGACACGTTGCCCGATCACCCCGGTCAAATCTCCCTCCCTGGCGGCCGACTGGAGGGTGAAGAAATCGCATCTCAGGCGGCTCTTCGAGAACTGCAGGAGGAATTGGGCGTTGTCGTTCCAAACAACCAAATCATCGGCCAACTCTCCTCGCTTTATGTTTACTCGAGTCGCCACCAGGTAACACCGTTTGTCGCACAAATGAATAAGCGGCCTGCTTTTCTTCCCCAAGCTGAAGAAGTTGCTTCGCTGCTGGAGATTCCTGTCCGCTACCTCTTTGAGAAATGGGAGCCCGAATCGATGCTACAGCTCCGCGGATCGACCGAACTTCGTTTTCCCGGCTGCCGATATGAAGAAAACATTATTTGGGGCGCAACCGCCATGATGCTCAATGAACTCCACTGGATTCTGCGCACCAGCTGAAGACTTCAGCCACTTTTCAGACCGGCCATCCATATCGGAGCATGAGGCAATTACAACGGCTTAGTGATCGACCAATAAACCGAGTCACTCTGGTGTAATAAACGGCCCAGCGATTGTATATTGGCGTTTCTCGCATTGGTCGATCGGCTCGGATTTAGGAATCAATCACTGGACTCAATTACTAGGTTCCATCAAAGAACTAAAATTGAGTCCCCGATTTGTAATGCCAGGAAGAATGCTTAGTATTGAAGCTCGAAAAAACCGCGACGAATAACTTCGCTCCCCCCATTGAATAGCAATTTAAGCGAGGAGGGATAATGCGGTGATTATCATCCTATTTTTCGAGCGTGTGAACTACATGGAAAAAATCATCGTTGTAAGAAGTTACTGCTGAAGGTAAACGTTCATGATACAAGTAGGGATTATTGGAGCCTCGGGCTATACGGCTGTTGAAGCGATCAAGTTGCTCCTGCGACATCCGGACGCATGCGTAGCAGTGACAACGAGTCGACAGGGCGCTGGTGGCTCCATCACAGACCTTCACCCACAACTGATGGGCCGCCTCTCCACCACGGTCGAAGACCTGAATCCTAAGCAAATTGCTGATCGCTGTGATGTCGCTTTTTGTTGCCTTCCACATGGAACCTCTGCGCAATTTGTCATGCAACTGCAGGATGCAGGAGTGCGGACGATTGACTTAAGCGCCGATTACCGTTTAGGAACTGCAGAACTGTATCACCGCTGGTATGGCGAAGAGCACCCGGACCCACATCGCCTTGGCGAAGTCCCTTATGGCCTGCCAGAACTGTTCGTAAGCCAACTTGCCAACGCCAAATTAATCGCCAATCCAGGCTGCTATCCGACCTCTGCAATCTTACCCCTCGCTCCGTTGCTCAAAGAGAAACTGATTGAACCAACAAGCATCATCGTAGACTCCAAAAGCGGTGTCAGTGGAGCGGGAAGAACGCCAAAGCAGTCGAATCTTTACTGCGAGTGCAATGAGGCATTTTCAGCCTACAGCGTTGGTAACCACCGTCATCAGCCAGAGATCGTCGATATCCTTCAGCGGTTCACGGGTTCCCCTTGCGAAGTGGCATTCACTCCACACCTAGTTCCAATGGATCGCGGAATTCTTTCGACGATCTACGTAAAACCGCAGCAACACACGACAGCCAACCAAGTACGAGAGTGCCTCTTGAGCTTCTATGCCAAGCAACCCTTTGTTCGCGTTGTCGGTCACTTACCTTCCACCAAGTATGTTGCCCACACCAATTATGTTGACATCACCGTTCGAGAAAACGGCCCCTTTATCATTCTGCTTTCAGCCCTAGACAATCTCATCAAGGGAGCATCGGGAGCTGCCGTGCAAAATATGAATGTTATGTTTGGTCTAGAACCCTCGACTGGATTGCTTGATCGAATTGAAGTGAAGTCCCATTAATCGTTATTTGTCGGATGCTGTTTATGGAATTGCCGAATGGTTTTCGTTTTGCGGGTGTTTCAGCGGGTATTAAAACGAAACCGAATACCAAAGATATAACCTTGATTGTAGGTGAACGGCCGCTGGTTGCAGCGGGCGTTTATACGACCAACCAAGTCGTTGCCGCCCCAGTCGTTTTAGATCGCAGCCGCACTCCATCTGCAACAATCCGAGCGATTGTAGTCAACAGCGGTTGCGCCAATGCGTGCACCGGTGTTCGAGGAATGCAGGATGCCGAAACCATGACCGAACTGGTGGCTAAATACGTCGCCTGTGGTGAGCAAGTTAACGCTAAAGATGTTTTGGTGATGAGCACCGGTGTAATAGGTCGCTTTCTTCCCATGGAGAAAATCGAAAGCGGTATTCGAGAAGCTTCATCCCAACTGCGAGAGGGAACAAGCGGTTTCATCGACGCGGCAGATGGCATCCTAACCACTGACGCCAGTCGCAAGATCGTCGATCGCCGTTGCCAAATCGAAGGTAAAACCATTCGCTTAGCGGGAATGGCGAAAGGTGCAGGTATGATCGGCCCCAACATGGCTACGATGTTAGCCTGCATCCTCACCGATGCGCCGTTGACCCCTGAACAAGCACAACGTTTGTTGCGACGTGCCGTCGATAAGTCTTTCAATTGCATCAGTGTCGAAGGACATACTAGCACCAACGATACACTGGCGTTACTCTCGAGCGGCGTTGCCTATGGTGAAAAGCCGCTGAGTGCTGAAGCAGAAGAACAATTTGCGCAACACTTAATTCAAGCTTGCATCGATTTAGCGATCCAAATCCCCGACGATGGAGAAGGGGCAACTCACTTGATCGAAATCGATATCCAAGGGGCTCCCAACGATGCGGCCGCCCACAAAATCGCTGCGACCGTCGCCGCAAGCAATCTGGTTAAAACGGCAATTTTTGGGGCTGATCCTAACTGGGGAAGAATCGTTTCTGCGACTGGATATTCGGGAATCCCAATTGAGACCAACGTTTTGAGATTGGTACTCAACGGTCACTTGCTTTTTGACCGAGGAGAGCCCTGTCAATTCGATTCGAAAGAGGTGAGCTTAGCCATTAGGTCCAATCGTAAAACAGCAATTCAATTGACCGTCGGTTTCGGAACCGGAAGCTGTCGCTACTGGACCAGTGACTTGAACGAAGCCTATGTCAGATTCAACTCCGACTACACTACTTAATGAAACAAACTGGCCAAACAATACTATGACTCACTTTGCGTGAAGAAATCGATAACCAAAGTATCTGAAAACAAGTTCGATTTGCTGAATAATCGCTACAACCGCTTCAACTGTTCGATTAGCTCGGACGTTAAAGATAAAAGGCTACGAATCACAGCAGATTTTTAAAAGTCATCCGCTTGGCAAACTACAGTTACTTGGCGATGCAACGGTTTCCCCAAGGCCAATGCATCCATTCTCACCCCCCGTGCTAGGCGTTGCCCTTTGAATCCAGTTCGAAGGGTGACGCCTTTTTTTATGGATGTAACAAGCCGTCCTTCTCAGCATGGCAGCAGGTTGCCACTCCAAAAATTGAAGAATACTGGTGATTACCAAGGCGGGGCGAAAGATAGCAGTCACCATACTCGCGAGTTCGCCAGCAAAACGTGGCACCTATAGCTAATACGCCAGCCCAGAATCTGGCCAGCACTCCACTAAATTATGCGCCCACGACTCGCAACGCTTCGTCCAGACGAAATCGATTTTCATAAAGGGCTCGACCGATAATGCAGCCGGTCACGCGAGTTTCGCAAAGCTTGCGAAGATCCTCCAACTCAGCCACCCCACCTGAAGCAATCAAAGGAGTCCTAACGGCTGAAAGCATCATCTCCAACTGTTCGAAATTTGGGCCGCTGAGCATTCCATCGCGAGCGATGTCCGTATAGACAATCGCCGCCATGTTACTGGTTCGTTTTTCCAGTTGCTGAGCCAAATCGATCGCCGGCGTTGTCGAGGTATCCAGCCAACCTTCGGTGGCGACCATGCCATTTCGAGCATCGATACCCAACACTAAGCGTCCTGGATATCGATCACACATCGAAGCGAACCAAGCTTGATTCTTAAGAGCCGCTGTTCCCAAAACAAGGCGCGACAAGCCTAACCCAAGTAGTCGCTTGATCGCCTCCTCATCCCGCACTCCACCACCTAATTGTACCGGAATCGATACGGCGGAAACGATACGTTCAATAGCAGACTGATTCACCAGTGCGCCGCTTTTGGCACCATCGAGATCGACTAAATGCAGATACTCTGCCCCTTGCTCACACCACTGTATCGCCATCGAAACTGGATCATCACTGAAGACGGTTTCCCGATGATAATCTCCCTGCTGAAGACGAACACACTTTCCACCAAGCAGGTCGATTGCGGGCCAAAGTTGCATGTGAACTCTCCGAGTTTGTGACGCTTCGGGAGTCCAAACTTATGACAACAGATGGTCTCTCCCGGACTCTAACATACTCCAAGAGAGATTTACAACCAGCCCCGATTGTTGTCGAAAAAGCTTCAGAATAGGTGAGCCTAATCCATGCTTCTGCCCGACTGCCCAAGCGGACCAAGCATAGATTAGCACCATTAGATTTAAAATCAGGAGTCGCCAGACGATCCGTATTTTCCCTAAGCCGCTTTTTTCTCAATCATCTTTTTATAGGCCAATAAGACCTCGTAGAAATCGCGAGAAACTATTACCGAATCCTCTGTGAAGTCCTGCAACCAGGCCCGTCGAGAAGCGAGGGCGTCTTGCAATAAGGAAAACAGATCCCCGGCGGAAATGCGAACCGGATCCAAAATGCCTTGGAGAACCAAAGAAGCCAAACCATCTTCTAGCCCGCTCTCATGACCGTGTTCGATTTCTTGATCGAAACTTTCCTCGCTTTGGTGATCCATGATCTCGGGACGGAAAATCTTGAATGGTGGTCGGGACATTACTCTTCCTTGATTTCGGGATTCCCGCTGCTTCCATGCAGCTTGATTTTTTATGCAATTTTTGGGGAGGTCCTAATCACCCTCATAGACCGCAATCGCCTTGCTCAACTACTCTGACGAGTTGAGTGAACGGATCCCACCTCACGAGGGGAGAACACATTTTTAGGTTCGATTACAGCTACCTTTCGGCGCACCTCAAGCCCAGCTGTCAAGGTTTATCGGTTGCGCAAACCTTGACGCTTGAGTT
>JBEGUT010000200.1:0-7034 GCA_041178745.1 Planctomycetota bacterium
TAAAAATATTCAGCTTAGGTATTTCCCAGCCAAAGTTTTCCATGGCACCTTGGGTCCACTGTGAAAGGATCGCGACGACTGCTGTCGAAATCCAAAAGCTGATGGCAATAGTTGCTAAGGGAATCCCGACCAGCATTGGGCCTCGATAGACGAATGTAAGGATCGCTAGTATCAGCAATATCGTAATCGCTTCGGTTTGTTGAACTCCTAACAGGGAAGCTCTGCGAAGGTCTCCTCCGAGCGCTGCTGAACCACTCAATTCGATCTTCAGTCCAGCAGCGAGTGCATCCCCGGCAGATGTCTTCGCGGTGTTGAGCATCTCATTGATATGTTTGGTTACCTGCATGTTTCCGGTAGCGATAAACTCGCTGGAGAGTTGCAGCAAGATTAGTCTCGCTTGAGAGTGTTTAGCTCCGAGTTTGGCACCGAGAACCGGGTCATGCCATGTCCATACTTCCACCAACGAGGAGAGTGCACTGAGATCGCGTTCGCCAATCGGTGGCGTTTTTGCGATATCTTCCGAAATAATCAGCGCTGTTTCTCGGTCTGCTTCGGACGCTCGATAGTCACCGAGTAACTTTTGCAATTGGGCCCTGTCCCAATAGGCGATGGCTAAGCGATCCAGGTTTTTGCGAATCGATGATGTGTCGCTGAAGGTGGCAAGATTATTGGCAAGTTGCTGATCAAGTTCGATGCTTTGGTGGAGCGATTCCAGAGCTTTATCCAACAGTTGCTGGCGTCTCTCAGACGATTCTGCGGACTCCGCAAGTTGCCAGCAGACTTGGGCAAGTTGATGCTGTAGGCGACGGCCGACATCCAGTCCGATTGCCAAATCTGCTTCGGTTAAGGGAGATGCGGGGCGAGCTAGAATGATGGCTAACTGGCTTTTGGATCGCTGTTCCGGAAAACCTGCATCCAGCCAAGCTTGGCCTTGCAAGCTCGGCATCTTCGGAGGCATGAAGGCGAAATCACCATCTTTGGCAACTTGATCCCAAGAAGGTGAGAGGAAGTGGAGTAAAAGCCCGAGAGAAAACCAGCCTAAGAGAACTGCAGGCCAATAGCGAGTGATCGCGTAAGAAGACGCCACCCGGTACCAGCTCATCCATGATGAACAGGTTGCGCAGATGGCGTTCCAAAACGATTTTCTGGGTGGGGGCGAAGAGTTATTCACCCCCTCATTCTAATCGATCAGTGGCACTGCTTGAAAGCTATTCCCCTCAAAATAGAGGGTTATGCCCACTTGTAAACGTCGAGACCCTTCTGGTGTCGTACGAAAACTTGTCCGTCGGCCAGTGCGAGATGTGCCCAACTTTCTTCGGTGGATACTTCCCGTTCAGAGAGAAGTTCGAATTTCGCAGGATTTGCTTGGATCAAGCGGAGTTTACCATCGTGATCCAGTGCGAGGATCTGTTGCCCGTTGGTGATCATGCTCCAGTATTCACCCCATGGCCGGGTTGTCCAGGTTGTTTCACCCTTTTTGAGATCGATGCAAGCGAAGCGGCGATTACGAAGGTGCATGTAGCAGTAATCGTCGATCACGACCGGCGAACTCATGTAGCCTTCGGTCTTATTTTCCCAACGCACTTTTGGTTCCCATTTGTCTCCGACTTTGACATCCAGCAACAAGGAACGACCGCCGTAGCTGCTGGTGAAGATCGCATTATCCCAAATCGTTGGGGTGAGGATATTCATGCCTAGGGTGGCGGCAACTTCGTATTTCCACAAAGGCTCCCCGGATTCAAGATTGATGCCAGCCAGTTGAGTGCGGGTTTGTACGATGAGTTGTCGTACGCCATGCAATTCAGCGATCACCGGTGATGAAAACGCGCCGCTGGACATGATATTTCCATCATCGCCCATTGATTTCCAGATCACTTTACCGGTGGCCGCATCGAGCTTGTGGACTCCCAGTCCAGCTTGCACATAAATGTGGCTACCATCTACAAGTGGCGAGCAAGCCATTCCGAAATCTGGAACCTTGCCTCCTGCGAGCGAGGCGAAATCGACCCGCCAATTTTCTTTGCCTGTCGCCGTATCAACGCTGACCAAAACATCGCGAATGCCACCCACAAAAAGTTGGCTTCCATCAGTTGCAGGGGTTGAGCGAATCCAGCTTCCATTTCTAGCTGCGAAGAAGGGGACGGTCATCGAACCGGGCCATTCGATAATCCAATCCTGCTTGCCGTCGGTTCGTTTGAGCGCTCGAGTGGATTCGTTTTTCTTGTTGATCGTTTCAGTCACAAACACATGGGATTCGTTTACGATCGGGCCGCTGTAGCTATCGTCAAGAGCCACGGACCATTGCAGCTTTAGGTGTTCATCATCAAGCGAAGTTGGCCATGCTTCTTTCGGTGCATAGCCATTTCGTTCGGGTCCGCGCCAACTTGGCCAACGCTGAGCGCCGAAAAGGGCCGAAGGGAGGCATAAGGACGCACTAGCTGTCGATGCTAAGGCGGTTAAAAAGTTTCTACGCTGCATGAGAAAATCCTTTCAGAAAAGCATGGGCTACGCCTGGCTCGATGCTAGCAGAGCGTTTTCGTAACAAGGCGATCAACGGATGGAAACGACAAGTAAAGTTAGTTGTTGGAAGCTCTGAAGTTGTACTCGCCGCCATGCATTGCGGTTGCAAAGCGAGCAAGTTGTTGGAGGTTGTCGCAGTGAGCGGTGTACTTCATGAGTGGACGGATCTTGTCATCAAGTGCCCGACCACCGAGAACGATAACTGTCTCTGGTGGAATCATCGCTACAAACTCTTGATACTCCGCAAGAAATGTTTCTTTGTTGGCGAGGTGCGATGCGCTTAGCCAGAACATTTTTGGTTGCGACTTGCGAATGGCGGCACCCATGGATTTCAGCGGTAAGTTCACGCCAAGATTAGAGGGTCTCCAGCCGCATTCGCGCAACACGATTTCCACCATTTGACTTGGCAGCGAATAGTGATCGCCTTCGGGTGCTCCACCAATGGCTAAAGGTGCATTAGGGGCAGGCTCAGGAATCAAGCGTCGCAGTTCATAAAGGAGTTGAGTGCAGATTTCGCAACCTCGTCGCTCTTCGAAAATCTCTAGTTTCTGGCAGCTCCACATCTCTCCAAGGCGATGGAATGTGTGTGCGATGAGTTCGTCGGCGAGCGAGGAAAATTTCTGTTCGATGGCGAACCATTGCGAAAGGACTCGGCGACACCCTTTTTCATCCCCAGCAATCACCGCTTCTTCGAATTGTTGTCGCAGTAATTGAGTTGCTTCGGAGAGTTTCGAAGGGTCGAGCAAGGGAGTGGCCGGAGAAATTTGTCCGCTGCGCGAGTTGCCTGCACCCAGGCCCAATTCCTCCGGGCGAATCAGTTGCCGATTCGTCGCTTCCAAGAATTCCAAGAGTCCATCCAGGGGAATGCGTCGATGGCCACCCACGGTTTTTATCGTGGGAATAACTCCACGATCGCACCAGCGTTTTACTGATGATTCGCTTACCTGTAGGGCTGAAGCAACCTGTCTGGTAGTCAATTGGGATTCCACTGCCGACCTAATTTCCGTTCTTAGAACGTTCAAAATGGTGTCGAATGGTCGATTTGGACGAAAGATGTGTCCAAAACGTTCATGGTCATTTTTCGGCATTCCGGCCGTCGACTCTAGAAACTTTAGCGGTCTATGCCTTAAAATGCAAGGGAAAGTTAAGGAAATGGAAAACTTGCGGGAAAGTTGTTGCAGTAGACTCCAGATTTCGATATAACACGAGAGTGACTGAATTGAGCGATTTTTGATCCGATCAGAATTGTTTTGGTCGTTTTGAACGAAGGGTGGTTAAGATGGCTGCTGTTGCTGAGATGGAAGAACGCGAGATTTCGGTACGAAACAACGCAAAGGGAAAGGGAAAAGGAAAAGGGGAAGCGGGGAAGAATAGCCTTGCGAAAACCTTCAATAACAAGGATCTGGAAGCTTCCTTCCTCGAGTACTGCCAGACGCTTATGGTGGATTGCGATCTGCACGTAGCTCCATCGATCATGTGCCGTCGAATGCAGCAGATTGGGGTTGAGTTTATAGCTAACAACGAATTCGCCAGTCGAGAGAGCGAGACGATACTGGGGACTCGATTACTTGAACTGGGCGGAGAGTGTGAGAAATCGGTCAAGCCAGTTAAGATTCCCGATCTGCCTCCTCACCTAGCACGTCTGTGCGAAACCAAGCTGCTCAAGCCTGGCGAAGAGCATGATTTGTTTCAGAGAATGAATTACCTGCGATTCCGAGCCTCTGAGATGATCAGCAGTTTGTCGCCGGAGTCGGCCACCTCCTGGGATATGCTTCGAATACATTCCCTCATGAAAGCAGCTGATTGGCATCGCGACTGTATTGTCAAAGCGAACATGAGATTGGTGATCTCCATCGTGAAGAAGTTCGTAAACACTAACAACAACTTTGATGATCTTCTCAGCGATGGGATTGTCGCTTTGATGCGAGCGGTTGATAAGTTTGACTATGATCGAGGTTTTCGATTTAGCACCTATGCGACGCAGGTTGTTCGACGTAACGCCTACAGAATGGTCGTGCAGAAGCAGCGTGAGCGGGCCAAGATGGTTGGAAACCTTCAGGAAAACGGCGTTGATATCTCGGACGAAGATCGTGCACCAACAATGGACGAGCATCGTTGGCACGACTTGCGTACTCGCCTGGCTATGCTGCTTGACAACCTAGATCGCCGCGAGAAGTTGATCATTCGTGCCAGGTTTTCTTTAGGTGGACATCGTTCGGTGCAGACCTTGCAGAGGTTGGCTGATAAACTCGGCGTTTCGAAGGAGCGAGTTAGACAACTTGAGAAGCGTGCCTTGGATAAGCTCCGAGGGATGGCCGATGGAATGCAACTCGCGGAGTTGGATCAACGCGAGGAATAACATTTGAAAGTGATTAAATGCCGCAGTTTATAGCCTCGACCGACTTACCCGTAAAAGCCGAGACAGCTTTTTCGTATCACGACCGGTCGGGTGCCTTGGATAGGCTGCTCCCACCTTGGCAAAATCTCAAAATCATTCAACGATCTTCTAGTATTCATGTCGGAGAGCGAGTCTTGATGAAAATAGGAACTCCTTTAGGAATTCCTGTTTCATGGCTTGCGGAGCACACTGTCTACGATCCGCCGAAGTTATTCGTCGATCAAACGTTGAAGGGACCAGTTGCTTTTTGGAGACATGAGCATCAATTCTCTGCAGCGAGCGAGGGTCATTGCAGGCTTACCGACTCGATAGAATATCGATTGCCGCTGGGCTGGCTAGGTCAAGCGTTGGGTGGTGCCTACTTCAAATCCGAATTGCAACGGATGTTCCGCTATCGACATCAAGTGACTCGAGATGATTTGTCTTTGCAGCAGCGTTGGGAGGCTCAGGGGCCGCTTCGAATCGCCGTGTCAGGAAGCAGCGGAATGGTTGGTACTCAGTTGGTTTCCCTTCTGCGGACCGCTGGGCATACCGTTCTTCCGTTGCGACGTCCGGTGGGTTCTTCGAGCGATGCGAGCCGACAAAAGGCTTCAGGTTATTTGGAGTGGTCGCCAAACAGCGGTTTAACGAATCCAAAGGAAGCTGAGGGGCTCGACATTGTGATCCATTTGGCAGGAAAGGGAATTGCCGAACACCGCTGGAGTGATTCAGTAAAGAAAGAAATTCGCGACAGTCGTGTTGTTGCAACGCAGAAGTTGGCCTCGCAATTGGCTGCGCTTGATTCGCCTCCCAAAGTGTTTGTGTCAGCGAGTGCCATTGGTCTGTACGGTAATCGCGGTGATGAGGTACTTGATGAGAGCTCGGCTCCGGGAAATGGGTTTCTATCTGAAGTTGCTCAGGAGTGGGAGCGGGCTGCCGACCCATTGAGGTTATGTGGTAAAACGCGGGTAGTGCATCCTAGGTTAGGGGTAGTATTGCACCCACGGTTTGGAGCGATGGCGAAGCTATTAACTCCGCTCCGACTGGGACTCGGAGGTCCTATGGGAAGTGGCCGACAGTACTGGAGTTGGATATCCATCGACGACTGCATCGGCGCAATCTATCACCTGATGATGGATTCGAGGGCCGAGGGAGGAGTCAATTTGGTTGCACCCGAATCGCTTCCAAACAAACAGTTCGTGGAGCGAATCGCTAGAATACTTTGGAGGCCGGCGTTTTTGCCCGCACCAGCCTTTGGACTAAAGTTGCTGCTTGGGGAAATGGCAGGGCCTCTGCTTCTCGATAGTACCAGGTGCATTCCCGCTAAGCTGTCAGAGTTAGGTTATCAATTCCGCCATCCCCAGTTGTCTGGCGCAGCGAGCTATTTGCTGGGCTTATGATAAGCCCTTTCTTTCCTCATAGACCGATATATTACCTTTAAAAATATCGCTCTAATCGGTCACGGGTAACTTGTAGGAATGCTGGTTCGTGTGGTACTTTGTCCGAGTGTTCCGTACGGTGATTTAGCGGTTGTCTTATAGAGTAGACTCCAAGGCGGAATTGGGCGTTTGATTTTCGTGTTCGTGGGTAGGTTGCGAAAATCGGGCGATGGATTAGTCAACTCTTATGGGCTGCATGCGTAAATTGCCCAAAAGTGGCCCGGGTGGTCATCTTGCCTGAATCGCATTTCGGAAGGCAGACCTGGATGCAGGTATCAGGCGGCTTTTGTGTGTCACTTTCTTCCTGACAAGAGAATTGATGAATGTCATCTGCTTCCAAATTTAAGCTTGAGTACATTTGGTTGGACGGATATCTTCCCGAGCCCAACCTGCGAAGTAAAACCAAGATTGTTGACAAGGCTCCGGCATCGGTTGCCGATTTGCCCTTGTGGGGATTCGACGGTAGTTCGACCCAACAGGCAGAAGGCCGCAGTTCTGACTGCGTGTTGAAGCCAGTGTCGTTTTATCCAGATAGCACTCGTAAGAATGGCTTTTTGGTCATGTGCGAAGTGTTGTTGCCAGACGGAACTCCACATCCTTCGAACTTCCGCGCTACCGTGGAAGATGTATCCGATTTGTGGATCGGTTTCGAGCAAGAATACTTTTTCTATCAGGATGGCCGTCCTCTAGGTTTCCCA
>JBEGUT010000201.1:0-7014 GCA_041178745.1 Planctomycetota bacterium
TGAAAAACTTTGAAACTCTTGATCTAGGTTGCTTTCGCTTCGTAAGTGCCATGTATCAATTGGAAAATGCCCGGGAACGAGTTCAGAGGAAGTCACTTCCGATTCAACAGTATCAAATTCAAGAATCCGCTCTTGAATTTCAGTTGGTACCTTAAAACAGGAGATAGAGTTCTCCCTGGTAACACAAAGACGGATGTTCTCCGGCCAGGGAGTTGACTCCGAATCAGGCAGACAATTTGACCAGCCTGCGGTTATGTTTAAAAAAGGCATCAGCCATGCATGTGATGGGCAGCGATCGATACCCTCCAGAACAAATACATGCAATCTACTCAGATCTTCTACCGCAGATCTCCATGACGTCGCAAAGGATGTAGTAAAAACCTTTTCAAATGACAGCCATTCCGGAGACGCACTAAAGGTCTCTATGCTACTAGGTTCGCCTATCGCACTTGCGTAAGCAACCGCCCACCCTGGATGCGGAATTCCAACAATTTTACTGGATAGCATGCAGGCATGAAAAAACTCCGCCTCACGCACTGCTAGGCAAATTCCGTGGGAATATAGTTGCGGATGAAGTCTATTTGAAACAAAAACGCGATCCTCCTGAATTTTGGGAGAATTGATGACACTAGTGGTACGTTGCATCCCTTTGAACCTCATTCCATCCGAAGTAGAGGTCTCTGGATGAGAATGCTTTAACACGCTTTTGGCAATTGATGTTTCCATTAAAAAACGAGGACCTAGTAATGCCAGATCAGCAAGCAATTCTGATCTCTTGTTGTTAATTCTATGTTGAATTGAATCGAGTATCTCCTCACTCTTCATTTGCTTTTCTAGATTCCTTTCCTCAATTCGATTCATTTCCTCCTTAGCGTCTTCGACTTGCTTCTGTAGATCCTTAAGCTGTTTGTCGACCTCTTCGAGTTTGTTAAGTTCGATCGACACAAGCTGTTTTGTACGATTTGTGATTTCTGCTGCGTTTTTCTTGATGTGCTCCTCAAACCGTCTTTCTTGCTCTGCCTGCATTTCCTGTTTTATTGCTTCATCGTCGAGCAGTTGCTGAACAACTCGTTCTGAAATCGCTGCTCTTGACTCGGCATCGGCCAAGAGTCGTGGTAATCCCTCTGCAATGGATTCAGACACGGCGAGTGACTGCGATCGCATCTCCCTCACTAAGAGTTTCAGCTTATCTCTAAGAACCTTCCAAGATTCGCCTACTCTAATCTCGTTGCATGCTTTTGATATAAGAAGATCGTCTGGGAGTAAATACGTTAGCCTTTTAGATAAATTGGAGTTGTTGAGATCTTGCTGTTTAAAAATATTAAATGTACTCGAGTAAGTGATGACAAATCCTCTTGGGGGAGAATCGCTATATGAGAGTCGCAATTCATGTCTAATTATTCGAATACCGCTCTCTTCAAAATCTTTTCGGTCGTAAAAGTAGAGTTCACCGGTTGGGTTCGTAGGCCTAAGTTCGTATTTAGGCAGCGCGTTAGAGGAAGATGATTGAATAACGCTAAACGGCCCAGCGATACTATCTTCCAACCCCAAATAAATTGGGCAATTAGGTGACCGTTTAGATAATTGCTGCATACCCGGAAAAGTATGAATATTTCCGAAAGGAAGCGAATAAAGATCGGTTGATTTAATTTGAAGGGGAATCAATTCGCAAACAGTTCCATTAGCCTTTTCTCCGTTATCCCCATATACTTGATACCATTCTCGATTAGCCAAGCCATAACCGCCGTCGTTACGTTCCAACACTCCTACTACCAAGTCACCGACAAGCCAACTACCTACCGGAACTCTAAACCATCGAACATATCCGCCGCTTGGGAAGTTTGCCGGTGTACAATCAATAGACGAACCATCCTCGAAGTTCATTACCGGCCAAAGGGTAGCTATCTTGGTCTGTTGGCCATCCAATTCGCGTGGTTTTTGCGCTAATACGAAGACAAGTTTCTTACCAATCAAATCTTCAGCAGGCATTAGAGATGTTCTCGTTGCGATAAGGTCAAACTTCGTCGAAAGAGGTACTGTAACAATGGGATAGTTGATTGATCGGGGCGATTCTGATTATCTACTCGAGATCGGATCAGTAGTTTAATAGCTAGTAAATGATCGTTTATGGGTGTCTGAGTCTCCGCTTGGGAGCGTGCTTCGAACCCTATACATCGAACGCCATATAAGTTGGCAGTTGGTGCAGCATTGTCATCCTTGTAGTTTGAAAAAGAAGGCCACTGCCCATCTAAAAATCGCCAGGCTTTTCGTGGCAATGCGGGATCGGGTTGCGATACCGGATGAACTACCTCGAATTGTTTAGTAATGGTGTTGCCGTCAGCACTGGCAATTATTTTGTGAGGTCCAGATAAGGATAAGCGTTCGTGTTGAATGACGTGATTCGCTATGGCAATAGAATCACCATCTATGTTGATGGTTTTAGGGAGGTTGTTACCAATGATTTTCAAGGAAGGCCCCGCACCCTGAATCCAGCGATTATTGCTATCCCGAAGTCCACCGAACAAGGTTAATCCAAAACGCGGCTTCCTCAGAAAAGGTCGCCATATTTCAGGAATAGCGTCATACGAGGGAAATGACCTTGCCATTCGAAGATTTGCAAGTCGATAACCGGAGGGAAGGCCAATTAAAGGTTCATCTCCGTAGGAAGTAAATGACGAGTAAATGTCCGCGTCACATACGATATCTGTGCAGGAAAGTAGTTGTGTCAGTAACCTTTTTGCCTGCGGATCCGCTAGTAGCAACACTCTGTCACCTGCTTGCACCGTGCCACAGTTCTGATACGCAGAATACTCTTCCTGAAACTGAAAAACGGTGATTCCATCGCTAGATATTAGATTTGCACCCATTACGGGCTTCCCAGATGTATAATCACTCAGAAGGTCGGTGTTGAAAGGTTTAAGGTTCGTTGTGTTTGACCCGAGGAAGCTACAAAGTCGAGTCGGGCGAGTCCGTATTGCCAGCCAAACTGATAGGTCGGATTTCGGTTTTCTTTGGGATCGAACGCCCGCGTCGCGGATCATCAAGCTTCCATCCCAATTTAGAAGAGCATCAGCAATCTGTTGTTTTGCAATCGGAAACTTTCTTTCGTCTTGCAAGACTTCCCTTGCCCATCTTGTGAAACAGGTTGTATCTGTTCGTAGAGACTTGAGTTCTTTGGTAAGGCGGTTTAACTGGGTTGTCATCTCCTGCGGGTTCTCCCCGTCGATAGGTGTAAATCCTCGATAGGAAAAGAATTGCGGCAATCGCTCTAGATCGCTCACTCGAAGTACAGATTGCGATTTAGGCAGTTGAACATGCCGACCAGCTCCCTGGTAGTCTTGGGGAAGGTCTAAAAGCAATCCTTTCGACTTTGCCCATTCGACAAGCCTTTCTCGCCAAAGCTTTTGGTGGTAATGGCCCTGATCGTACGTATTGAAACGCTCGCGTGCGCCGAGATCTCCCAAGAGAAGTTCGAGTTGAACATAGTAAGCGTTTTCTGTGAAATCTCCCTCTGAATCATTCGCCATTTGCGATGCTGCATACACCTGCACTGCAATCTGAAGCAAAAAGCGGGGTGGCGTATGATAAACTAGTTGTTCAGGTTCCCAGACATTTATTTTGCCACGAAGATAAGTGGTTACCGCCCGCAAGAAATCTTTTTCGGCATCTTCTTTCGTTACGAAGTGAACGTTCCTAGTTTGAGCAACTTGTCTGAGTAAAACCTTCTCCAGCATCAAGAGAACGGGAGTACCCGGGCTTGAGTTTCCCCAATATTCATCCAGAGCCTTTGCCCACTCATTGTGGGTCATTTCACATGCCATGTGCACCCCCTAAAAGTGAAGGAATAGATAGGGCAATAAAGTAATCTTGCGATTCAGATTTGTCTTTGAATAAATATTGGATTAGCGAGAGTATGCAAGCGGATAACAAACGAGCAGACATAACCCTATTTTTGTTCGATTGCGATCAAAAACAACCAAAGGTTCGAAAAATCCTATCTGATTCATTCCGATAGGGGAAATCTTTTAGGAGAGAACTACATAGAATTTACCGACGATATGAAGTTCAGTCTGTAGAGAGCACTAAAAGGCTAAACTCTCAGGCATGTAAGCGAGAGAGGATGAGAAAAAGTGTCAGCGAAAAAAAGGTTTTCGGTAGTACTGGCAATTTCAGGTGTAATTAGTGGTGTACCGCCATCTATTTGGTGACTTTTTTGCCTATCGAATAAACCGACTTACTGAATCGTAGTGAATGCTATATCCGTCTAATTCGGCTTCTGCATATTGGGGACTGCGGTTGTAAGAAATCACATAGACTTTTCCCGGCCAATATTTCGTCAGCGTCATTCATCAATGCAAGCGTTCATGTCGATTCCCAGTCAAGAAATGAAGAGGCAGATGTATAGGTATAACGTCAGTCTTAGTCATAAGCTTCCTTCTCGATTAGTTGTTTTGTCAATCGCAAACAAGATGCGGCGAACTAATTACTTGTACCTTTCGAGCCGAAAACCTGTTTCAGAACTTGATCCTTCAGCACCTGATTGACTGTAGCTGAGTAAGAAGCCGGTTCATAAAGATGGCCATCTAATTCCAGTTGTAGCGCCGCAAGCTGCTTTGCCTCCTCATCGCTGAGAACGGCTGTCTGCTTGAGCATTTCAAGTCGCTCGATACGCCGTATCTTGGATTCGGCCCGGACGATCGACGATTGCAGCAGATCGCGTTCCCTTTCGACATTGCGAATCTGACGTTCCAGTTCCTCCACCTCTCCAGCTAACTCTTGACTCACTTGGCTCGTTGTCCGATTCGATTCGGAAGGGACATCGATCGACTTGAGTTGATTAAGGACATTGGACTTATCTTTCTCTAATTGCTTAAGGCTCTCGCGGGTATTCTCATAACGAGCTTTCCACTGATTCAATTGCTGTCGATGCTGATCGACGCCAGAAGATAACGTTGGTTGATGGATCGTCTTCTCTTCCTGCATTGTCATAGTCGTTGCTATAAAAAGTTTTCCATACGACGGATGGCAAGGAGTCAGCAGAATTGTCAGCCCTAGCATCATCATGCCGAAACCTGCTGTATCGACCTGATCGCCTGGCTTTATGCCGCGAGCGGATGTTGCCGAGACCAAAAGGAAAAGCCAAATAAGAATCGAGAATGAAAAGCTGATCCAATGTCCCCAGTATTCCCAGGGAAACGACGGAATCAATTGTATTCCATGAGATGCCGTGGGTAGGAATTGCATCAAGCCAGCGGCTGTAATCAAACACGGCCAAAGCGGCAACGATGGCGATGGTGTCTCTTTGTGAAGACGATCTAATGACGTTATCACTGCAAGAGCCAAGCAACTGCACACCAAAAAGAAAACGGCAAACGATACCCAACCTTGACTCCAGTAAAACGTGGGCCAAGTGATACGAGTATTGATGCTCCAGGAAGCAAAGATTCCTGGTAAAGAAGTCATCTCGCCGAGTCGATAGGCGTCTGGAAAATCAATCATTCGCTCTTCCTTTCCGGTGAGTATCCGCCAGCATGAAAAGGGGGTGAGTAAGATACCCACCCCCCAAGAAATCACTCCTCTCAAAGAGATCGTTATTGCGAAACAGCAACGCTGTTGGATGTATTAAGCGTCTTATCGATCCGTGCAATCAGGTCTTCGCTTCCCTGTGCCGAAGCAATGATCTTGTCAAGCTGATCGGAGGCGTTCGACGAATTATTGCTCCAGCGAGCATTTTCAGCTGCCAACTCCGCTTCGATATCTGCATAAAGATCGCTTACCTTATGCTCGAGCGACGCTACGCTTTCGGTAAACGAATCATCGCTACCTTCCATCGTTTCAGCGGCGTCTTTCATCGCTGACAAAGCGGTTCGGCGAGACTCGATCAGGGCAACCTGATTGTCGATGGTCGCAAGACGTCCTTCATACTCCGACTGCTTGCGTCCCAAGGTATTCACCACGGTCTGTAACTGATCTTGCGATTTGTGGTAACCCTCGAGCTCGGTTGCATAGCGATGTCGATCATCGAGCAACTGTTGGGTAAGACGTTTCAATTCATCCGGCTGATACCTGACGCCGGCGATTTCGGTAACTGAGTTAGAAGAGAGTCGCTCTCGAAGTGTTTTTAAAACCGTGTCGATATTATTCAGTTTGTCCTTGACCGGTGCGATTCGGCGATCGAGTTGCTCCGACTGAACTTCCGCTTTGACCTTCGCTTTTCTAAGGTGTGTCACTCCATCTCGGAGTCCTTTCGTGCCCTGCTCGATCTCCTTTCGTTTCACATCGATGTCACCGAGAAAAGAATCAATCTTGGCGGTGAGCTTTTCTCGAGCAACTTCGGCACGAGCTCGGAATGCTCCTGTTCCAACAGTCAACAAACCCAAACCCATTAACACAGCAACAACAGCTTTCTTCAACATAGAGATACCTCAATAAAAAAGTTGAAACATCCATAAACAGGTTTTGATGAGACAAGCATCTTGCTAGCTCAATTCGATTCATCCGTAGTGGCGTTGGCTTATTACTCGATTAGGAGTTATTGCCAACGAGATCGCGTCGATGGAGGCGATTCGTTTTGAAGCGAAAGGCCGAGTCGATATCTTCATGGATAAGCATTCAAGGACAGCAGCCGATCGCATCTTGTTCACGCCGATTGCGTGGAAAAGGTTTGTGTCGTCCGAGATCAAGCTGTTTGACTGCCATCGCTGCTAGTCAGGGCGGGAGGTCAGATCAGCTTGCGTAAAGGAGGACATGGATTTTGCAAAAAGGTTCAACGATGGCATCGCACCACGTTTTAGGCCTTGTTGCTAAGCGTCAAAGGAAGGTCGGTAGCGAAGAGCAGTTCGTGTTGTGGTGCGCATTCTTTCCCCGAACAGCTCGTTGATTTTCTCTTCGTACAACTCGTCAGCCACGTCGAGCACCACTCGACGAACGCTGGGGCTCATGTTCTTGGTGTAGCCCGCTTCCAGCATCGCTTCGATACGCAGTTCACGGAAAATAGTATTACTTCGCATTTAG
>JBEGUT010000202.1:0-6991 GCA_041178745.1 Planctomycetota bacterium
ACTGAGCCAGGTCCTGAATTGCTGAAGCGATTTCTTCATTGGTAAACTTTTCTGAGTCGGTAGTTTCATGATTTGCGTTAGTATCGGTCGAACAAGACACAAGCAAATGATTGCAGAGCACGCGCGCCTAGCTGAATTAGGAGCGAAGCTCGTTGAACTTCGACTGGACTATATCGGTCGCGCTGTTGATTTGAAGCGACTGCTTGAAAAACGTCCGACACCCGTTGTCGTGACCTGTCGACGCAAAGCAGATGGTGGGCGTTGGGATCGTACCGAAGCGGAACGCCTCGTCTTATTGCGATCGGCAATTGTTTCGGGAGCAGATTTTGTCGACTTGGAAGAAGATATCGCGGGGACGATTCCACGCTATGGAAAGACCAAGCGGATTGTCAGTCTTCATGACTTTGAGAAAACTCCGGCGGATCTAGAAGAAATTGCCCAAAGATTGGCAAAGCTGGATGCTGACGTTGTGAAAATTGCGACGATGGCGAACTCCTTCGCAGATACCATCCGCATGCTCAGGCTGGTTGAAAAGGCCAAGATTCCAACCATTGGAATTTGTATGGGTGAGAAAGGAGTCTTGACCAGAATCTTAGGTTGTCGTTACGGCTCTCCATTCACATTTGCGACAACCAGTAAGGGGCGAAAGGTTGCGCCGGGTCAATTGACTTTTGACCAAATGCAAAATCTATATCGTATTGAAGAGATCAATGCTAAGACACGTTTATTTGGCGTTATCGCTGATCCCGTAGGACATTCGCTCAGCCCTCTGGTGCACAACGCGGCTTTCCAGTCTCAGGGACTTCCGTATCGTTACTTTGCACTGCAAATTGCCCCCGACGACCTATCCATATTTATTCAGTGGTGTAAACAGAATGAAAGTTTCGGCGGTTTGAGTGTGACGATTCCTCACAAGGAGGCGATAGTCAAGTTGCTTAATCAGGTTGAATCGGCTGCATCCTCGATCGGAGCGGTCAATACGGTGATCTTTGATCGAGGCGAAGCGCTAGGATATAACACCGACTATCGTGCCGCGATGGAGTCGATCGAACTAGCGATGCAGAAAAAATGGGGCGAGGGAAGCACTTTGCAGGGGCGAGCCGTTTTGGTACTTGGTGCCGGTGGTGTCTCTCGGGCTATTGCACAAGGTTTGCGACAGCGTGGAGCTATCGTGGCTATCGCTAGTCGTAGTGTTGAGCGTTCGGAAGCTCTCGCAAAAGACGTTGGCGGCCGTGCCCTTCCTTGGGAGCGACGGTACGACCTCAAGCCGGGTTTGATTGTTAATGGCACACCGATTGGTATGCATCCCAATATCAACGAAACCCCTTTCGATAAACGTCACCTCGATGAGCGTCAAATCATTTTCGATACTGTCTACAATCCCGAGCAGACATTGTTGCTAAAAGAGGCGCGTGAAGTTGGCTGTACTGTGGTTACCGGAGTTTCGATGTTTCTACGCCAGGCCGCTTATCAATACAAGCTCTTCACGGACTCCAAAGCACCGATCGAAGTCATGCAGAAGGCTTTGCGAAAAGCGATTTCGCCGGTCAATTACGAAATCGATGACGAAGCTGATGACGCAGCGGGCGATGCATCGGACGACGATTGACTTTCAACAAACGCCTAAGTGCTTGTAAGGCGTTTCAAAAGATTCGGTCCCGATATTTTTTCGACTTGGCAATCAGGCAAAGAGTCGAGGAATATTTTCCCGTAGGGCTTAGAGGTCATCCTTGGATCCAGCACCACAACAGATCCATAATCTGAGCTTGTGCGGATCAAACGACCAAAGCCCTGGCGTAGTTTGATAACCGCTTCAGGCAATTGATAATCGCGGAATGGATTACCTCCAGCGCGACGGATCGCTTCCAAGCGGGCTTCAAGCAGCGGTTGATCGGGAACGCTAAAGGGGAGTTTAGTGATGATCACATTGGTGAGCGCATCGCCAGGGACATCGACTCCAGCCCAAAAACTGTCGGTTCCAAAGATCGCCCCGCGCGGATTCTCTTTCAATAATTCAACCAATCGCGACCGTGGAGTTCCATCAGCTTGGCTATAAAGAGCCAAGCCATGCTGGATCATCCACGGAAGAACTTTCTCAGCAACCTGTTTGAGCAATTGGTAGCTGGTGAAGAGTACGAAAGCATGGCCATCTGACTTGGCAAGAAAGTGCTGTACCAGCGCGGGCAGTGCAGCCTCAAACTCTTTTTTGCTTTGCGAAGGATCAGGTAAATTCTCGAGTAGCACCAGCTGTGCTTGTTGCTTGTAGTTAAAAGGGCTTCCGAGCTTAAGGGTTTTGGGTCCCGTTAAACCAACACGGGACTGATAAAAATCAAAACCATCCTCTTTACCAGCAGAAATTGTGGCGCTGGTCAGGATCACACTTGGAACTTCGTTGAATAGCATATCGCGCAGCTGCGGGCCGACGTCGACCGGCGATGCACGCAGTATGGTCCTCGGCAGTCCTCGTCGAGTCATTGTTTGTTCGAGCCAGTAAACGTTATCGGTCAGTTTTTGTTCGATCCATTGTGTGATGGAATGAGCCAAGGACTCGAGTTTCGTTTGAGCTGAGACCATATCTTGTCGTACGGATTCGTTCGAATGTTCCGCGCCGTATCGCTTAAGTTGCTTGGCAAGTTCCAGGAGAATTGGGCTCAGATTGTTCTTCACAATTCCTGGTTGATTGATACGGCCGTTGCTGCCGGGATGGTCTTCGAGCCAGTGTTGCATTTCAAAGCAAAGCTCATCCAGCCGGTCGGTGCATTGCGAGTGCAATTGAATGACTTGCTTAAGATCTAGTGCCTGCAGTAGCCCTTTTTGGGATGCTGGGTTATAGAGTTTGCGGAGAACATAATCGACTTGTCCACTGCTAACCTTAAGACCGAGATGATCGCTGGCAACGGACTCCAGAGTATGGCATTCGTCAAAGATGACCGCATCATAATTCGGTAGCAAGCTTGCACCGGAAGCACGCAAAGCTAAATCGCTGAAGAAAAGAGCGTGATTGACGACTAAGATTTGTGCGTGCTGAACGCGCCGCCGAGCGCGGTAATAAAAGCATTTGTCGTTTTGATCACAGCGTCTCCCAAGACAGTTGCTGCTGTCGCTGGCGACTTCATCCCAGACTGAGGCATTTGGACGCACGACAAGTTCACTCAAACTGCCATCTCCCGTATCGCGCGACCATTTCAAGATGGTTTGTAATTGTTTATGCTCTTCTTCGGTTGCGAACAAGGAGGTGGCGCGTGCAACTGCTTGTTGCAGGCGGCGGAGGCTGATGTAGTTACCTCGTCCTTTAACCAGTACCGAGGAGAATTCACGGGGAATCACACTGTTGAGTAAGGGTAAGTCTTTAGAGATCAATTGCTCTTGAAGACTGATTGTATGAGTGCTGATCACAATTCGCCGTGAACGCGTTTCTCTTTCTCCTTGGTCATTGATCTCTACTGTTTCGCCTTCGGTTGCAAAGAGAATTGCGGGAACTAGATAAGCGAAGCTTTTGCCAACGCCAGTCCCTGCTTCTACGATCAAATGACGTTTTTCTGCAAATGCTTCGGCAACGATATCTGCCATCTGCAGTTGCTCTTGACGAGTTTCGTAGCGAGGAAGCCTTCGCGAGATGGAGCCGCCTGGGCCTAGTATATCTTGGACATTCATGCGAAGACCGCTAGGTTGCTCCTGAATCGCGTATCGTAGTTGGGGTAGGCTCGATCTTGGACAAGAGATTCAGAGAACAAACAATAGCTCCCTACAGTCGTCTCCAGCAGGGTGATCGCACTGCTAGCTACGAACGAAGGAACGCCCCCCTGCCCTGCGTACAAATCGTTTCGATTCCAGTACGCTCAGCGTGCTTAAAACACGAGCAACCGGTAATTCGCTCCGTGTAATGATACAGTCAATATCGGTAGATTCGAAGCCTATCGCATTTAAAACCGCTTGTTCTTGTTGATTCAAATGCAATTCAGCAGGACGACGTACGGTTTGTTCGGGAGAGATCTTCGCATCTTGTACCATCGGCCCTAAGCTTTCGATAATATCTTCAGCGGATGATGCAAGAGTCGCACCATCTCGGATCAATTGATGGCAGCCTTGAGAAACGCGGGAATTAACAGGGCCTGGCAAGGCGAAAACATCTCTCCCCTGCTCTGCCGCATGACGAGCTGTAATTAACGTTCCAGATCTTTGAGCGGCTTCGATCACTAATACTCCAAGACTGATTCCGCTGATAATCCGATTTCGTTGGGGAAACATACCACGCTTCGGTGGAAACCCAGGAGGATGTTCCGATAGCAGCATGCCTCCTTGCTCTAAGATCTCCTCAGCTAAAGCCTTGTTTTCTGGAGGATAGACCGTATCGAGTCCGTTAGCGAGCACTGCGATAGTACGACCGTTGGTCCGCAAAGCAGCTTCATGAACAACAGCATCAATGCCGCGTGCTAAACCGCTAACCAAAGTAAAGCCAGCACGACTCAACGAGCGACCGATCCTACCAGCGTGATCTTTCCCGTAAGCTGTCGCATGTCGGGTACCTACCATGGCAATCGATAGCTGATCTTTCTCAGAAAAAGTACCTTTGTAAAAGAGGATGCTAGGAGGATCAGGGATCGACCGAAGCAACACCGGATAGCGTGGTTCAGGGGCGATCAGATAGCCGATTTGATTTTTCTCACAAGCGTTCAACATCTGGTCAACCAAGCGTCTGTCGCGTTGGCGAATTATGGCAACCAATCGCTCGCCTACTCCGTCAATCTCGCGATAATGCTCTGAAGTTGCCTGTAAAGCAGCTCTGGCTGAACCGAAGTGATGAATCAATTTGTAAAGCAAAATGGGACCAACGCCTTGAACCAGCGCCAGTTCCAGATAGGAGCGAGTTTCGGTATCCATGAGATCAGCCCGAAAAAGCCAGTGAAAACATGTGCACAAAAAGACAGTTGTTGATTAGAGCACAGTAGATATGGTCTGTACAATATCCCCACCGCAATCAGGGTCCATTTTCTTTTACTGGGAAATCGACCTCCGAGAAATCGAAGATGCCACGAACTCACGTAGACCGTTGGGCTAGCAACCTAGTGAAGTAACAACAACTGAGATCGTTTTTGGAGAGACATTTAAGGAAATGTCTTTAAGAGACAATCAATCGAATCAAAAGATAGATTGTCAGATCGTCTTGTCGTGCAGAGAAGCCTGCAAGACTTTTCCCGAATAGCTCCCTAGCCATGACACCGAGTTGCGACGCAACATTTCTGCCGCACTCGCTAGGATGTAACTAGTTAAAAGAATTTGAAAACAGAGGATCTGCAGAAAGATTTAGTCGCCAGCAGGAGGTTACCGTTTACCCGAAATCTTCATTTGGACTTGGGATCCTGGGCCGTTTTTCTTTTCAGAATTCTTCGCAGCTTTTACATTTTGAATGACATCCATACACCAAATCGCCGCGAGCATGAATGCAGTAGCAGCGGCTACGAGGGTCAAGTTGACCTGCAAGCCGTTTTCATAGAGTAGTTGGATGCCAAAGAGCGATGCTAAGACCGATATAGACATTTTGATGATATTGCCAACGGGCCGAATCTTACTCTCGCTACTCTTAATGGCCGTTCGAGCAGAGTCGTTAGCCAGTTCACGCAAAGCTTGGAAGTCTGTTGTCTTTTCAGGGGCTGTGCGTGGGGTTGAGTAGTCAACCGCTTCCCCCTCTTGGTCTTCTGGGGTGGCATTTGGGTCTACTACACCTTCAGCTACCGCATTACCTTCAGTTGCAGCATCCACCTGAGGGCGGCTAGCGATGAGCGCCGCGGCCGGATCCTGTCGACTCTTTCGCATCGGGCTGTAGGTAGTGCGCACTACTTTGTTTGTCGAGGAGGTGGATTTGCCGATAGAAGATTTCGTTGATGTCGTTTTCGGCGATACTGGCGAGCTAGTCGCTTCTTTCGATTCCTCTTGGGAATCTCCACGCATTCGTGCAAGGAGTTTCTGCATGTAAGCCTCAACCGAATCATCTTCTGCTCCAGGCTCCTCATGATCTGCCGCGCCGCCGGAATGGCCGTGCGACGAAGGAGTGTGAGATGAATGTTGCTGGGCAGGCTTGGGTGAACTGACTACATACGAGTTTTGCAACGTGCTATCGAGCGACTTATCTTTCGGGGAGCGTAAAGAGTTCATCGAATTGGCAGGAGCGATGGCTGCTTGTTCTTGCTCCTCTTCCTCAATCATCTCGCGCTTCAATCGTTCCAAAAGCGCACTTGCTGAATTGGCTGGTTCATCTTCCTGGGGCGACAGCGTAGTCGATTCTTGCTCGACAGAAGACTTGCCCGGTTTAGAGGATCTCATTGCCTCTAGCAGAGACGAATCAAGGTTGCCATCTTGTTGTCTCGAGTTCAACGGTCTACCGGATGGTGGGGTTGAATGATACGATTCATCCTCTTCGCTATCGCTGGACTGGGCATAGCTCGCTCTCAAAATATCTAGAGCGGAAATCGAGGGAAACGATGTGTGCTTCTCGATCTCGTCTGTGTTGCTGCCATAACGTTGGCCATCCGAGAAACTGCCGTCGCTTGCATCAGAAAATATATCTTCTTCCAGCCCATCGCCCCATGAGTCGGAAACTATTCCCGAGTTCGATCCCTCGGTATCGGATAATGTCGAATCGGTGATCTGGTCGCTGTCGTCAGTGTTTTGGTATCTGAAAGTGGAGGGCTGAACTGAGTCCGATGTATCTGAGTCCGATGTATTTGTAGACCAAAAGGGGAGATTCGAAGATGCATTGAAGTCTTCGACAACTACAGATTCGAAGTTCGAATGATCCTCCAATGCTTCGTTGCTTGGCGGATATTCCTGGTGATTCGAGTAGCTTGTGTGGTCAAAGGAAGAGACTTCGTTATCGACATGGTGGATGATCGCTTCATCTTCAGCTTCGACATTTGTATGGAAGCCCGCCGCGTAGGAATTTGAGGTTGGCGAAATAGCGCCATCTCGACTCGTTGTTTCTGTGGCATTCGAA
>JBEGUT010000203.1:0-6968 GCA_041178745.1 Planctomycetota bacterium
CAAACGGCATGCGCAAGAGTCCGTTGCATTTCTTCAGTTCGGCTCCTTTAGCTTTGATGAGTTACTGCGAAGCGATTGAGAGCGATGGAATTCTCGATGAACGGGCTCGGTTTGCATGGCAACGCTCTGGTTTATCTTGGTCTGAATTTGGCGATCGTGAAATCCCAACTACCTGGGGTCATAACATTCGCCTCAATGACATCGAAGAAAGTGGTGCTCGTGTCGCCGAATATGAGAAGCAGTTCCGGGACTTTGTTGGCGACGTTTACCAAAAGACTATCGATGCTCGTATGGCTAAGCTATCCGATGAACAAAGAGCCGCTTTAGATATTCCACCGGAAAAACGAACCGAACAACAACAGGTTCTGTATTCAGAGGCGCGCCAAATCACCACGCCTCAACTGACCGACATCGCCAAAGAGATGACTCCTGAAAAAAGAATTGAAGCGTTGCAGTTGGCTGCCAAAGTGCAGTCGGAAATAGCGATTCGAGACCACGTCGACCAATATCGTAATCAGTCAAACTTCAACTATTGGGAAACTCGCTGCAAAGCGGAACAATCCGATGACGCTATTACGGCTCGCCAATTTCTGTATCAGGCGGAAAGCTTGTGGAATGACGATGTCGACGAAGCGATCAAAAAGTACGATCAAGCCTGGATCTATTGGGATAAACTTTTTGACAAGTACCCGTTGCTGATGATCGATGACGGAGCCGACGAAGTGATGGATGCCATCAGTCGTTATCGACGTGTGATCGACAGTGATTTGCCAGACGATTTCGTTTTGAAAGATTTCTTAGAATTTCGAGCAAAGTACGACGAAGGGGGAGCGGACCTCGGCATGCTTCTCGATATGGCAAAGAGAACTGTAGAAGGCAAGGAAGTTGACCCCAACATGTACGTCAAACCAGCTGAAGGTGAGATACCCGCTGGCGACTCCAAAGACAACAAAAATGCTGCACCACCCGCGGCCGTCGAGCAGCCCGATGATGGAGCACCTCCTGCTCCAGCGCCACCGGCCGACTCGGAACCTAAGTAAGTCCTGTTTCAACGTGCGACAGACAACAAGCCACAGAGCGTTTCCTTTGGAAACGCTCTGTTTTTTTATGAAATCAACCCCCGACAGTGCTGAGCTAGGCCCTTTTTTTGCAGCTAGCTTTGGTTCCTCTTTACGCCAAGTTGCGCCGTTGGAATTGGCTTGAACCGCTAGATTATGGCGGACAGCCCTAGGAATGATCCATCTTTTTCTTTTCCGTGCCCCCGACTGGCTTTAAGATCTGGTCGCGAATATTGAATCGGGAATACCCTCCTGGGCGAGTTCCGCTAAGATATGGGTATGGGAATCTACGATCGAGAATACTACAGCGAAGAGCAATCGAATTGGAGCGGGGGTCCGTTGTGGAATCAGCGGATGATCGTAACCAATTTGGTTTTGATTAACGCCGTATTCTTTTTGGTAAACTTTCTTCTCGGTGGCCGAGAAAATGTCATCACGACAGCGATGGAACTGAAGGGGGAGAATCTGACTCAACCCTGGTTTTGGTGGCACCTGATCTCTTACGCATTTGCCCACGCTCCAGATAATCCTTGGCATCTGTTTTGGAACATGTTCGGATTGTGGATGCTAGGTAGAACTGTTGAGATGCACTATGGTCGCAACGAATTCTTGCGAATTTATTTAGCAGCAGCGTTGCTCGGTGGCCTAGTCTTTATGATTCGCGCCTTCCTCACGAAATCTACCACTCCAGTGATCGGTGCGTCCGGTGCCGTGATCTGCATCGAGATGCTCTTTGTTCTTCTCAACCCCAAAGCCACATTGATGCTTTATGGAGTGCTTCCTCTACCAGCTTGGGTCTTCGGCGCCTTCTTGATTGGAGGGAATCTTCTGGGTGGTGATGCAAGTACTGCTTACGATGTCCATATCGCTGGACTAGTATTTGCCTTCGCCTATTTCCTGCTCCAATGGAATCTTGGCAACTGGTTTGGCTCTTGGAATTGGGCCAACCTAAAGCAAAAATGGTCGGGGCCTCGCTTGCGTGTTCATCGTCCAGATACCCTAGTAGCCGATGAGCAGGAAGCTGATCGCATCCTTCAAAAAATCTTTGAAAAAGGACAAGACAGCCTTACAACGAAGGAGCGTCGATTTATGGAAAAGTACAGTTTACGCAAACGCCAGCAACAACAAGATAAATAATCGTCTCTATCTCCATTCATTGTAAATTTTAAAACCTTATGAATGCACCCGCCAACGAAAACAGCTTTCCCACTTTGCGTGATCATATTGCTGGAATCGCTATTCGCGATATCGCAAAGACATTTGGAACACCGACCTATGTTTATGACTCGAACGTCATCGCGCAGAAAGTAAAAGACTTAGCCCAATTCGATGTAATTCGCTACGCTCAAAAAGCCTGCTCCAACATCGCTATTCTCGATCGACTGCGACGCCTTGGTGTCACGGTCGACGCGGTGAGTGCCGGCGAAATCTTGCGAGCTTTCAAGGCGGGCTATCAACCTCACGGCAAGCCTCATCCCGTTGTCTACACAGCCGATATTTTTGATCATGCAGCTTTGGATTTGATTGCCAAACATCGCCTGCATGTCAACATTGGCTCACCCGATATGATCGATCAGTTGGGAGAAGCGGTGCCTGGCAGCGACATTACATTGCGTATCAACCCCGGGTTTGGACATGGACATAGTCGCAAGACCAACACCGGGGGATCTGGATCCAAGCATGGTATTTGGCATGAAGAGGTCGACTCATGCTTAGTGCGTGCCGATCGCCATGGACTGACGGTGACTGGCCTGCACATGCATATCGGCTCGGGCACCGACCTGGAGCACCTCGCCTCGGTCTGTGGTGCGCTCGAGAAAACCGCGAAAAGCGTGGGCCGTACGATCACAACGATTAGCGCTGGGGGTGGATTGCCGGTTCCGTATCGTGTTGGCCAGAGTTATGTGGATATCGATCAATATTTCAAACTTTGGGATGCAACTCGACAACGATTGCAGAACGATTTTGGACATGCCATTTCGCTGGAAATCGAACCTGGACGATACCTGGTCGCCGAAAGCGGCTTTTTGATCGCCGAGATCCGCGCGATCAAAGCGATGGGTGAAAACACTTACTACTTGGTCGATGCCGGCTTTAACGATCTCGCTCGACCCATTCTCTACGGGGCTTATCACCCGATTTCGATCGCAGCTCGCGATGGAAGAAAGATTCAAGGTCAACGCGATGTTGTTATCGGTGGGCCACTGTGCGAGTCGGGAGATATCTTCACTCAAGATGAAGGTGGCTATGTATCCTGCCGAACCCTGCCGCATGCTCAGATCGGCGACTATCTGATTCTTGAGGTTGCCGGTGCCTATGGTTTTGTCATGGCCAGCAACTACAACAGCAAGTTTCGCGCTCCAGAAGTGCTGATCGAGAACAATGCTCTGCTAGAAATTCGAAGGCGAGAAACTTTCGAAGATTTGATCGTCGCCGAATCGATCCACCCACCTCTGTCTTGATAGTTGCTTAACTACTTTGATACTAAACCGTAAGGTGGTTTTTGCGACTGGATTTCATTCTCAAACGAATACGATTTAGCGAATCAGTTTTTGACGAATAATATTTATCGGGAGCTCCCACCTATGAAATACTCTCTGTGCCTAGGCCTCCTGTTTTCGATTTTCGTCAGCAATTTACTTCGTGGTGAGGATTGGCCTCAGTGGCAAGGTGCGCAGCGCGATGGTGTCATCCGTGAAAAAGGTCTGATCAAAGAGATTCCCGCAACCGGACTAAAAGTGCGTTGGCGCAAAGAGATTGCCGGAGGCTATTCCGGTCCTGCGGTGGCCAACCAGCGTGTCTATGTTACCGACTTTGTACGCTCTACGGGCGATCCTTCGAACGATCCAGGTGGACGTCGCGAATTAGTTGGTCAAGAAAGAGTCCACTGCTTTGATGCTCAAAGCGGCGACCTGCTGTGGTCGCATGCCTATGCCTGCCAATACAACATCTCGTATCCAGCTGGTCCACGAGCCACACCTACGATTGCAGATGGAGTGGTCATCTCGCTAGGTGCCGAAGGAGATCTTGTCTGCCTAGATGCCAAGGATGGATCGCTGCGATGGCAAAAATCATTAAAGCAAACTTATAAAACCGAGACGCCTATTTGGGGCTACAGCGCGCCACCGCTGGTGATCGATGGCCTCGTCGTCACTTTAGCTGGAGGCGAAGGAAGCGTTGTTGTCGCTTTGGATCTTAAAACGGGTGAGGAGAAATGGCGAGCCTTGTCCGCTTCAGAGATTGGTTATTGCCCCCCAACTCTGCTGGAAAGAAACGGGACTCCGCAACTTCTTGTATGGACCGCTGATGAGCTCTGCAGCTTGGAACCGCAAAGTGGCTCAGTCATTTGGAAGCTGGCGCTGAAACCACGATACGGCATGTCCATCGCAGCCCCTTGCGTTAACGGAGACCTCCTATACGCCAGCGGTATTGGCGATACAGCCGCTATGTACAAGCTTTCTGCAGACAAGGATGCTCCTACCTTGCTCTGGAAAGGAAAGCCAAAGATGGCTTTGTATAGCTCCAATGCGACACCCGTATTCGTCGATGGAATGGTCTATGGTTCCGACTGCCAAGTAGGAGCCTTTGTGGGATTCAAAGCGGAAGATGGAACTCGAGCCTGGGAAACATTTGCCCCGACCACAGGCAAGCCGGGGAGGGCCAGTCACGGAACGGCGTTCGTCAATCTTTACGAAGATCGATTTTATTTGTTCACCGAAACGGGTGACTTCGTAATTGCCCAATTAAGCCCCGAGAAATACTCAGAAATCAGCCGTTTCCATGTTCTGGAACCTACCGGCGAATGCTTTGGCCGCAGCGTCGTTTGGGCCTACCCTGCCTATGCCAATGGCTCGCTCGTTGTCCGCAACGATCGAGAAATCGTCTCGCTCGACATTTCTGCTGGCGTAAAGTAGAGAAAATGGAGAAAATGATCCTGCAATAGCGGATCTTCCTCGAAATCCGAAGACTCTAATCTTACTGCCTAGGCATAGCCGAAGCACACAGGGGTTAGCGCGTGGAGATCGCGTTGTCGATCGTCTTTCTAGGCACGAAAGATGAATCCGGATTCGCTGTCAGACTCCAGCTCCAGGTTTTCTTCAGGCACGAGCAACAACCAGGTCCATGCCATGGCATCCGACGTAAGACTGAAAGAACAGTTACCTAGAATTACCGACATGATCGTGGGTACGTATACCCCGGACGATCGTATCAACCATCTCGGTCACTGCCCCCTCCCGAAATACGATGTCGTGATTTCGATTCTAGAAGATCTGAAGGATATCCTTTACCCCGGATACCGACGTCGCGAAGGCTTACATATCGGCAACGTAACTTATCATGTCGGAAATCTTATCGATAACCTGCATGACAAGTTAACTATGCAAATTGCTCGAGCTTTACACCATGAAGATAGAGTTCAGCAACGCAGCAGTGATTGCACCGAACCGATTGATTACGAAGCGAAAGGGCAAGCGATAGCAATCGCTATGCTTGAACGTATCCCGAAACTTCGCGCCATCTTAGCAACCGATGTGGAAGCAGCATTCGAAGGAGATCCCGCTGTCAGTAATCGCGACGAGATTATTTTCTGCTACCCAGGTTTGGAAGCTATTACGATTTATCGAATTGCCCATGAACTCAGAAAACTTTCCGTCCCATTCATTCCACGCATGATGACCGAGTGGGCCCATAAACAAACCGGCATTGATATTCATCCCGGCGCAACGATAGGAGAATTCTTTTTTATCGATCACGGTACCGGTGTGGTGATTGGAGAGACTGTTGAGATCGGTCGTCAGGTGAAAATCTATCAAGGCGTTACACTCGGAGCCTTAAGCTTCCCGACAGACTCTGATGGAAATATCATTCGTGGTCACAAACGCCATCCTACGATCGAAGATCGCGTTGTCGTTTATGCCAACGCAACGATCCTCGGTGGCAAGACCGTGATAGGCGCAGATAGCGTGATCGGCTCTAGTGTTTGGATCACCAGCACCGTCGCTCCGAAAACAACCGTAACACTCGAAAAACCGAAACTGCGGATTCGTTCCGGTATCCCTGACGAGCTGATGCCTGAATTAAACTACCAGATTTAGTTCACGAAGCGATCGTATAACGTATCCGACGCAACATATTCATCGATTACCGACAGTTGTATTACAACGACTGCATCGATCGACGTTCTTGAGTTCAGGTGAACTACTTTTCGTCCGCCGACTCTTTCGAAAACTCATCGCGACTTCGCAGCTGAAAAAATAACGCTCGCTTTTGATCAGGCAATGCATAATCGAAACCAAGCTTGCGCAAAAAGTGCTCTGATGAGCTAATCGCCATCACTTCCAAGATTCCCTTTTCGCGAGCTCTTTGCACACACAGCGCAACCAGTTCGGATCCAATACCTTGCCCCTGATATCCTTCTTCAACAGCCAAGCACTGAATTTCACCGAGTTTCCTGGAGTAAATTTCGACCGCTGAAAAACCGACAACTTTTTCGTTTACCGTTGCGACAAATCCATTGGAAACTAGCATCGCCAATTCTTGCCGAGTACGGCGAAGCAATTTTTTTTGAGCGACGTAGGTATCGAGCAATTCCTGAATCGCAGGGATATCTTCATCGAGCGCGGGGCGAAAATCGATTTCGTAACTGGATTCCGTCTCTTCGGCTTTGGGATTATTCAATGTAGTCGCGCTCGCGATTGCAACAATTTCCAACAAAAAACAAACGACTTGGCGTGCCATGCCTGAATTCTACTTCAGACTCGATTATTTCTGAAGCTCGCTGTTTCGACCAGCCCAGATTATTTATTTATGAATGTTGACGTCCACGTTACGACCATGGTCTGCTCAGCCAACTTTCCTGCTCAGCCAACTCAAACGATGCGATAGACGTCTCACCATGACAACACTTCA
>JBEGUT010000204.1:0-6967 GCA_041178745.1 Planctomycetota bacterium
CGGCTCAATGGTCTACAGATTCGCTTACCGACTCTTCGGGAAAGAATCGAAGATTTGGGAATCTTATGCACCCATTTTCTGGCTAAGGTTCAGTACCCGGAAGAGTCGAGAGTCCTAAGTGACAAATTGCTCGATCAACTCAGTCAAAGAGATTGGCCGGGAAATATTAGGCAACTGCGAAATGCCATCGAACATGCTGCGGTTAATGCGCGTGGTCGAACTCTGGTGATTGAAGATTTCCCACCGCAGCAACCATTGAGTCAGGAAGGCCCTAGTTCTGAAGGTATGGATTTAGAGTCATTGATCAAAGAGTTTATCGAGCAGGAACTGAAGAAGGTCGATGGCTCTTCTGGAAAGTTGCACGAACGACTACTCGAAAAGATCGAGCCCATTTTATTTCAGGCGGTTTTGCGTGAATCGCAGGGAAATAAAATTAAGGCCGCTGAGATGCTTGGGATTCATCGCGGAACACTCCGTGAGCGACTGAAACACTATCGTATCGAAGAGTGAGTGCCATCGTCATAGGTCATTGTCGTGGACCGCTCCGCAGTCCTAAGCTTATCGCATCAAGCTATTGGTAGCTCACCTCCAAGGGACAACCTGTCGCAAGGCGACGGGAGCATGGATCGCGAAGCGAGCCACGACCAGGTGACACATCAAAGGATCAGGTAAACAGCTAGATCATCATTCTTCGTTGACTACTTCGCCGCCGCTGCGAGTTCCCATAGCTCTCCAAGTTGAGAGCTCGATACTGTTACTCACCGTTCGAACCGATCCATCCATAAATGCAGACTGTACAATTCCCGAATGCCAGCTTCGTGAGGTCAAGACGGCATAAGACGGAATCGTGGTTGAGGAACCTTCTGCCCTTGAGTTGTAGTCGATGTTGTAGGTCACGCTATTGAAGACAAAGGGGACGACCGTATTAGGAGTAAGCACGGTGTTAAAGCATGAGTGATGGCAATTTCCATTTGTCCATTCGGTGTGAGCTGTACCAGTTCCGTCAGGAAAGATGCGATCCTTTAATCCGGAATTAGCTATTGCCGAAACTTCTGCAGCGGTTCTTGGTTCCGTTGTACTAGGTGGACCACCATTGCGCGTGTATGCTTGCCAAGCATGGAGTTCCGAACAAAGCAAAGTGAAACTGGTGCCATCGGTAATGCTTTGAAGACCATGGCGGCTATTGGGCGAAGTTACTCCGGTGCCACCTTGATTGTTGACTGGATTGTAGACAAACCAGCCACCTACATTGAAACCATAGGTCGTTGGATAGAGAAAGATTCCGCTGGTGTTTCCGGTCGCCCCAGTATCGCGAGGAATATCTCCTTTTGGATCCGAAGGACAAACATAAGATGGAACGCGATAGTAATTCAGTATCGGATAATTCGACCAGTTGACACTCAAGTCGATTCGGCTGTACAGGTTCGACTGTTCCAGGAATGGCATAATCCTTCCATGAACGCTCCAAGATGCGTTCGTAGTAACGGCTGGATTGATACACATGCTCGGAGGGATTTTACGATTAACGGCGATATAGTTCTGCGTCGCTAGGCCGATTTGTCGCAGATTGTTGCCGCATTGGGTTCGACGCGCGGCCTCTCGTGCCGCCTGTACAGCTGGCAGTAATAGCCCCACAAGGACTCCGATGATCGCGATAACAACCAGAAGTTCGACCAGGGTAAATGCGTAGCGGCGAGCGTATGATTTAAACAATCGAGAAAGCAACAAAATATTGTTCCTGAAATGACTTGCAACAAGGAAAAACGCCCATTCACTGAGACGTCATCTCTGTAGAAGCAGGTAATCGGCAAAATCTGTGCCAATTAGAAAAAAAGCTTTCTCTTCAGTATACGAAGCAGCATATGAAAAGATGGTGAAAATTTCACCAGGCTGGGTGGAAAAATAGCCAGTCGCTGATTCATTTTCGAATGTTTCCGTAACATTCTAAAATCCAATCGCCATTGTATTTTCAGTGGCAGGATTGGGCGTATTTTGGGTGGTTTAAGGGACTTGTCCAAGCTTTCTTTGGAAAAGCAACTTTTCTCAAAACCAGGAGAATTGCTGGCCTGAATTGTTAAGAAGGGGGCCTACTATCGCTTTCTGTTATCACGTCGATAGCGCATGCTGTATTCCCCTACTGGGCGTTAGATTAAAATAAAAGTCCAGGTTGAGAGGTAGGTCGTACTGCGGTACTTACCATGGACTAGGCTTCGCGCGGATCGATTTCCCTTTAGGGGAGAAGAATGGAAATGAAATTCAGAGTTTGGCTGGTTGCCGCTGTTCTTGCCATCAGCAATTTGAGTTCTGCAAGTGGGGAGCAACCGGTAACATTCAACAAAGATATTCGTCCAATTTTGTCGGACAAATGCTTTTTCTGTCACGGTCCCGACAGCAGTAAAAGAGAAGCGGAGTTAAGGTTAGATGATCGTGATGCAGCGATCGCTTCGGGAGCGATTGTTCCTGGAAACGCTGATCAGAGCGCGATCATCCAACGAGTGCTGAGCGAGGATGCGGAAGTTGTCATGCCACCGGGGCACGCCAAGCTAGGACGACTAAGCAGCACCGAAATCGAAACCCTCAAAGCTTGGATACAGGCTGGTGCAGAATATGAAAATCACTGGTCGTTTATTCCCGTCAAGCCATTGCAGACCAACGATGAAAACATCAGCAGCACACTGGATGGAATGGTTCAGTCATCGCTCTCCAAGCGAGGGTTGTTACAGCAACCGCCTGCTTCTCGTACTTCGCTGATCCGCCGACTCAGTTTCGATCTCACTGGCCTACCGCCAACTCCCGCCGAAGTCGATGCGTTCTTGAATGACCAGGATCCTAATGCCGTAGAAAAATTGGTAGACCGTCTGCTTGCGTCCCCACGCTATGGTGAACGCATGGCGGTGGATTGGTTAGATATCTCGCGTTACGCTGACAGTTATGGTTTTCAGGTGGATCGAGAGCGAGAGGTATGGCAATGGCGAGATTGGGTGATTGACTCCTTTAATCGAAATCAGCCGTTTAACGAATTCGTGACTTGGCAATTGGCTGGTGATCTTCTGCCTAACGCAACCCACGAACAAATATTGGCAACGGCGTTTAATCGATTGCATCAGCAAGAGTCGGAAGGTGGAAGCGTTGAAGAAGAGTATCGTGTGGAATATGTCAGCGATCGAGTACAGACGTTTGCAACGGCATTCTTAGGACTTACTCTGGAGTGCGCCCGCTGCCACGATCACAAGTACGATCCGATTTCGCAAAAAGAATATTATCAACTATTTTCGATGTTCCAAAATATCGATGAAGCGGGGCTTTATTCCTACTTCACACTCTCTCCGCCTACTCCGGCTTTAACACTCACCAATGCTGATTCCGACCAAAAGCTCAAGGATCTTAGAGAGAAAGTCACTCAACTTGAGGCAAAGGTCGCTGAGCAGCGCGAAATGAGCAGAGCCGAATTCGAGAAATGGTTGAGTGTTGAGTCGCTAAAGGAAATACGATTTGGTACCGGAGAGCAAGCTCGCTTCGCGATGGATGCGCTTGAGGGAAACAACTTAGCTAACTCGGTGAAGAAGGAGCAGCCCGCAGTTCTGCGTGGAGAGAATAAATTGGTAGAGGGGCGACAAGGACAGGCTGTTCAGTTCTCTGGCGATGATCCAGTCGAATTGCCGCTTGGCAACTTTCATCGTCATCAGCCTTTTAGTGTTTCGCTTTGGATCAAGACACCCGATGAGAAATCGCGGAGCGTCGTTATGCATCGTTCGCGAGCTTGGACCGATGCTGCCAGTCGTGGATATGAACTATTGATTGAGGATGGGAGACTGAAGTGGTCGTTGATTCATTTTTGGCCTGGCAATGCCGCTTCGATCGGAGTGAAAGATAAGCTGCCGGTCAATCAGTGGGTGCATGTCACGGTGACCTCGGATGGAAGCAGTAAAGTGGCTGGTTTAGCTATCTACGTCGATGGCCGAAAGGCAGAATTCGAAGTCCTTAAAGATGCACTCACCCGTGAAATCACAGGAGGTGGCGGGGACAATATTACGCTGGGCGAGCGTTTCCGAGATCGCGGATTCCGTGACGGTGCGATCGATGATCTACGTGTATTCGATGTTGCTTTGACACCTCTGGAAGCGTTGTCTGTATTTGATGAATCGCAAGCTGCTGCCGCGGTAGTTGGTACTCCTGAAAAGCTGACGACACAAACTCGTGACGAACTCTATGAATGGTATCTTTTGAGAAAGGATTCGGCTTTTCAAACTGTCATGCAGCAGTTACAGCAAGCTCGAACCGAGGAAGCGAAATACTTTGAGAGCTTGAAAGAGATCATGGTGATGAGGGAGTTGCCGCAGCCGAAGCCAGCCCATGTGTTGTTTCGTGGCGAATACAATCAGAGACGTGAAGAGGTTCAGGCTGGTGTTCCCCACGCACTGTCACCGTTTCCCGAAGGTGCTCCCAATAATCGATTGGGACTCGCTCAGTGGTTGACCAATCCTCAGCATCCGCTTATGGCACGTGTGACGGTGAATCGAATCTGGCAGTCTCTGTTTGGCAGAGGCTTAGTGAAAACCTCCGAGGACTTCGGTAGCCAAGGGAGTCGGCCACTCTATCCTGATGTGCTGGATGCACTGGCCGATTACTTCATGCGGTCTGGATGGAACACCAAGAAGCTGATTAAGGCGATAGTGATGACCCAGACGTACCAGCAGAACAGTGTTGCTGATGCCGCTGTGATGGCGGATGACCCAGATAATGAATGGCTAGCGCGTGGTCCACGATTTCGATTACCTGCGGAGATGATCCGAGATAACGCTCTCTCGGCGGCGGGTTTGCTTAAGGAGAAGATCGGAGGTCCGCCGGTGAATCCGTACGAGATGTCCGAAGCGTTTAAGCCGACGGGAGTCGGCGGTGGTGACGATGCGTATCGCCGAAGTTTATACACCAACTGGCGGCGAACCGGTCCACCTCCAGCGTTGTTGGCGTTCGATGCGCCACGTCGCGCCGTATGTACTGCGAAACGAGAACGGACCGATTCACCACTGCAGGCTCTGATTTTGCTCAATGGAGTGCAGTATGTGGAAGCGTCACGCAATCTGGGGCAGGAATTGTGGACGCTCAGTCAGGGAAATCCTGAGGCGATGATTGTCGAAGGTTGTCAACGATGTTGGAGCCGAAAACCTGACGACATCGAGTTGAAGATTTTGATGCAGTTATGGAACGAGCAGGTCAAGCATTTCGAAGCGAATCCGGAATCAGCGAATCAGTTTGTAGCGATTGGTAATCGGCCGCGCGATACGAAAATAGCGCCTGCCCAGCTTGCTGCGGCAACCGTTTTAGCGCAGGCATTAATGAATCACGATGAGTGTGTCGTCAAGAGATAAATGAAGGAAGCCTTATGCTCTCGCAACTGTTTTCATTGAACCGTAGAACCTTCCTCGGTCAATCTGGACTGGGATTAGGATCGATGGCGTTAGCAGACATACTGAACCGTGAAGGTAAAGCTGAGGATCGTGCGGCCGATCCAGTGATCGATCGTGGCGTTCTTGGTGAACCGCACTTCCCGGCAAAAGCTAAGCGTGTTATTTACTTGTTCATGTCCGGCGGCCCATCGCAATTGGATTTGTATGATTACAAACCGTTGCTCAATGATAGGCACGGAGAGCAGTTGCCTGATTCGGTACGCGGTGGCCAGCGTCTAACGGGAATGTCGGGAAACCAATCATCTATTCCTTTGGTAGGCTCGCCTTTTAAGTTCAATCAATATGGAAAAGGTGGCTCGTGGTTCAGCGAACTGCTTCCTCACACCGCGTCGGTCGCAGACGAATTGTGTGTCGTTAGGTCGATGTATACCGAGGCGATCAATCATGGCCCGGGCGTGACCATGTTTCAGACGGGGACACAAATTGCGGGCCGGCCTAGTATTGGAGCATGGCTGAGCTATGGACTTGGACAAGATAATGCGAATCTTCCTTCGTTTGTAGTTTTGATCACACGGGATAAAGGTGGTCAACCGCTTGGAGCGCACCTATGGGGAAGCGGCTTTCTACCGACGAAACATCAAGGAGTGCTTTTCCGCGCAGCGAAAGATCCCGTGCTTTACTTAGGGAATCCTGCGGGGATCGATTTATCGAGCCGAAGGAATTTACTTGATCGCCTAAAAGAACTTCATCAGCATCAGTTGAGCAATACACCCGACAGCGAGATCCAATCTCGAATTGACCATTACGAGATGGCTTATGCCATGCAATCGAGTGTGCCCGAAGCAACGGATGTGTCAGGCGAACCGAAGCATGTGCTGGATAGTTACGGCCCTGATGTTACCAAGCCAGGAACCTTTGCAGCAAACTGCCTGCTTGCGCGGCGTCTGGCCGAACGTGGTGTGAGATTTATACAGCTTTACCATCAAGATTGGGATCATCATGGCGGACTTCCATCGGCTTTGCCTAAGCTGTGTCAGGAAACCGATCAACCAGCCGCCGCTTTGGTAAAAGACTTGCGAGCGCGAGGTCTGCTGGACGATACGCTGGTTGTCTGGGGTGGCGAGTTTGGCCGAACGAACTATTGTCAGGGTAAGATTCAAAAAGAGTTTGGACGCGATCATCATCCCCGTTGCTTTAGTCTATGGATGGCGGGTGGTGGTGTGAAAGCGGGATCGGTCTATGGAGAGACTTGTGAATTTGGTTACAACGTTGCAGCGGATGGAGTGCATATCCATGATTTGCAAGCGACGATGATGCATCTGTTGGGAATCGACCATGAGCGATTGACGTATAAGTTCCAGGGGAGACGTTATCGACTGACGGACGTTCACGGCCGAGTCGTTTCTGGATTGTTGGCTTAAAAGATAATCGTACGTCACACGGTTGCCCCATTGTCGTGGATCGCTCCGCGATCCAACGCCCAGTCGCTTTGCGACAGGTTTTTTTTCTGCATTGAGCAGATAAAGACTGTTGCGTTGCGCGTAGGACCGCGGAGCGGT
>JBEGUT010000205.1:0-6937 GCA_041178745.1 Planctomycetota bacterium
GTTTTGAAGCGGTGGTCGTGCTCGTGCTCAGCGAAGCGGTGCTCAGCGCAGCGGTGCTCGTGCTCGAATCACGCCGCAAGATATCGAAGACTCCAGCGTTGTCGCTCCGGTGCAAGCCGTTATCTTTTTGATCGATGGGTGAATCCGCTTTGCGTCTCCCGCCCTTCGAGCACGAGCACGAGCACCGCTTCGCTGAGCACGACTTGCGGCCGCAAAACAATGGATGACTCTTGCCCGGGTTATCGACCGTCTTGAGAGGCGTTGGGAAAAGCGTTTCCCGATCGGAAACTCTTCCCACCCATTCGGGCCGAAGCTTTGGACTGCGGAGCGATTCACGACGATACTCGTGCACGAATCAAGCCGCAAAACAGAAACGATTCTGACGAAAAGTAATACGTTTTGAAGCGGTGGTCGTGCTCGTGCTCAGCGAAGCGGTGCTCGTGCTCGAATCACGCCGCAAGATATCGAAGACTCCAGCGTTGTCACTCCGGTGCAAACTTTTATTTTTTTGATCGATGGGTGAATCCGTTTTGCGTCTCCCGCCCTTCGAGCACGAGCAGGCGACATCAAAGTGTCCCATCAGAAAATGAAAGGCAGCAGAAAATTTGCGAAAAATAATTTCGTGACTCTGTGTTGAATTGTTTTCACGCGGAATCAACGCGCGGGTGGCTATTGTTGCTTTTAAGGGCAGATCAATGCTCACTCTTTGGACAAAATCCGGAAGATTTATCGCGACATCGACATCATTTTGATGAATTCATGGTGTTGCTATGGAATTTAGAGAAGAGGAGAGAGAGGGATAAAGCGATCAGAGTGCAATGATTCAAGGCAGTGTCTTTTACAGGAATCACGAATTTCGATAACGAACCCCTGCAATATGAAAAAAGCTGATGGCTCAAAAAGAAATAAAAGAAGTGTTTGTCTTGTCTGATTTGACTGTTGTTCATGTCGTTTGCCTTTCTCTCCTATACTTACCTCGTCGGTCACGGACTCTTTGCTTCAGGTTCCAGCAGCCAATGGTTAGCTATTGATCGTTGGCAAACGGATTGATTCACTGCCACAATCTGAAGAAGACCGAAAAAAATGTGTAGTGCGATGGATGCCCGAGCCATTCGGAATACGAGTCATTCGGAATAACGACTTTGCCCAAGCCATAGATTTTCCCTGCCTGGTGAATCAGTGGTTGCTCAAGTAATCGTGATTAACCGGAGTGAAAGCCATGCAAAGCCAACCATCGCCACGCTCTTCTACTTCTCCCAAGGTTTCCCGAGTTATGCTCAGACTCGACCGGAAGGAATGGGATCTTGCCCTTAAAGAGTGCAGTGTTCGTTCTGGGTTCGCGGTGGGAAAAACGGTTTTTGCGGTTCCAGAAAACCGAGGCTTGGTAGGTTTCATTTCTGAACTCAGGCCGAGCCAGGACTTGAGTATTCGCTGTGAGAGTAGTGGTAGTTGCGATTGCTATGTGGTATTCACCACGGAACCCCCTCATAAAGTTGCGCATCGAATCGCAAATATGTTACAGCCGAAGATATCCCAGGGCCGTCGGCTTGCGATTCTCGCCCTTAGCCTCAATGAATCCCAAGAGTGGTTTGGTATGGTCGTAACCAAATTATCTAAGAATCCACTTGAAGGCTACGTGATTTCATCGGCGGAGGGAGGGGATGAGATCATTGTTACTAGAAACCGCCGGAAAAATAGTGAAGGGGTCCATGAGAAGTTGAAGGACTGCAGTGTTGCTATTTTTGGCATTGATTCGGAGATAGCCTTACCCATCGCAAACTGCATGTTAGCGGGTGAAATCAAGCATTTGCGATTGTTTGATAACAGAGTTATTACGACAGAAATGCAACAAAAGATACCATCGCTCTCTCCCCTTGCTAGAGGTCGGGCGCGGAGTGAGCAATTCGCTAAAATGCTGATGGAAGGGAGTCGCGATCGGCTAATCAGTTATTTGCCGATGTCGGCTTGGGAGATCGCCAATCAAAATCATCATGTCGGGCTGAACTCGCTACTGATTTGTTGTGATGGACAACCGAGCGATCGATTAGCGGTCGTCGAGTTAGCGTTGGAGCATTACCTTGTCCCAATGATTGATATCGCAGTGGTTTGTGGCAAGCATCGAGGCGAAGATGTTGTCACCGCAGACGTCCGGCTCTTGATGCCCGGAACGGCATGTGACAGTTGTCAGTTACAAATGATGAAGGGAGACCGGAATTATGAGGCTGTCACCGTAACTTTGGTAAACCTAGTTAATATGAGTCGAAGCGCTCCCGATTTTTTGGCGGTTGCTAAGGAGCAAATTCAAAAAGCAGCGGTAGGTGTTGCGCTTCAGTTTTGGTACGAAATGATCAATGGGGATGTTCATGAGTCTCGCTGGACGCGTTTAGAAATCGTTGCCGGCGAGGATGAAATGCGGAAGCTCGATATGGTCGGCCAAGAAAAGTCCGGCGACTGCAGTAATTGCAACTTCACGGCAGCCTGACGAGCACGAAAGATTATTGTTTCAAGATGGTACCGTCAGTTCGCGAAAGTGTTTTCTTCTGGAAAGCACTTTCGCGCTGTGTTACTCATTCAACCGAATTATCGGCAGCTGGATAAAATACCTTGCTCAGATAGTCTTCCAGTGACGAGCGTATATCTTCTGGCTCATCGGTTGTCGAGGAAGGAGAAGCAAAAGCGACGGTCTTCAAGAGTCGAGAGCACAACTGTTGAAGCTTATTTTTAGGTAGTTTTTTGGTTCCATTGGGTGGACGAATAAACTTCACCGTTGCACAGGAGTTTCCTTGTCCCCTGTTATGGATGGCAACCTGCTTGATTCCGAGTCGATCGATCAAAAGTGTGGTGAACCATGAAGAAGCGTTCGGTGCGATCTCTATTTGGCAAATCCAGCCACAGTCGGTATTGTCGCGCACATAACTGATTTTGATTGTTTCTAAAGCTTGGGTGTTTCCACGGCAGATTTCACGGGTGACGAAAGCAGTATTTTCGTAGGCTAGATTCAAGTCAAGTAAGTGAGAAGGAGGAAGGTCTGTGCAAGGGTCAGAGAAGGAATTGTCACGCGAGGTGGTCGAGATCCAACTATCTGGACCGCTCGCAAACATTTCAAGCTGTTTATGTACCGATACACGCATCGGGTGTCGCCAATTGCTGAGTTGCAGGCAGATTGTTTTAAGCACTTCCTGGTAACCACCGGCGTTGATGCAGTCCTCAGCGGAGATGAATGCAGTTAACCCACCTTTCATTTTATTGGTCAGGGTCAATTCAACGGAATTATCGCAACTCAGCCGACAATCCATTCGATAGAAATTTTGTGGATGCTTGATGCTGCGATGATGATTGGATTGCTGAATCGTGATTAGCTGAATCCCCTGTGCGGCTTGAACGATCATCATTGGGTTTTTGAGCGACGCTGAATGGAATGTGAGTCCCTTGATCGCAAGTATTTCATCTCCAAGAAGGTCATCGAAATTGGTTAATTCACTGGTGCTTGGTTCAGTGAGTGAGTTTAGCGTTCTAACCGCTTGAAGTATGACAGCTTGCGAGGGTGAGTTCAGCCTTTCGCTGGCCCGCCAAAAAGACACTAAGGTTTCATGATCGTAGTGCTTAAAACCTCTTTCGCTTTTAAGATACCAAGCGATCGTGGAAGAAGTACGATGGTCTTGACAATTGATACTCGCTCGGGCAACACGATTTCCAATTTCTAATTGAATCAGCGAACCTGTTCTAGAGCGACTTTTGAGTCGATTCCGAGAATACTCAATTTCTCCTTTTTGAATGCTTTTATCGACGCTGTCGTCTACCTTGGAATTTCGACGCATTAGTTTATCGAAAAACAGATCGCCATAATTCTTGAATTCCATCATGTAGTCAAATGTGATTTGAACTAGGGAGTGATAATCGCGTTTCTTAGCTGCGATTTGATAATGTTCCGATGCGCTCTTATCTAAGCTAACACGCCTTTCAATCTCATCAATCCAGCCATCAGGGTTACCGTCATGGTCGTAGAGAGGGTAATCAACGGACGAGCGCTGAAGTTGGGTGAGTTGGCCGCGGCTTCGTTCCCATGTGATCAATTTTTTCGCTGCGAAGATGCGAGCGCGAATGATACACCAATGGTCGCCAACTTTTTTGAATGATACAAAGCAGTTATCTGCTAGGTCGCGGTTATCGATGAAGTCATGAAAGGATGGAATCACATTCAGCATATATCGTTCGCTTTCCACCGAGTATTTACTACCGATGGCTTGATGGCTGATAGCGATTGCTGGGTTGGGAAAAACCTTCCATTCATGGCGGTGGGAGGTCTTTGTTGCATTCGCAAGCATCCGCAGGAAAAAATCACTAGAGTCTCGGCGACTCTTGGCGGAAGTGATCCCTTGCGACCGTAAGATGAACTTGTACGACAAGTCAGTTAAATTCGCACCGATGCCGCTATCTGGATTGATCGTAAATTCGTAATACCCCAGCGCGGTGACAGCGGAACGAGTATTTCGCTTGTATTTGGGAAGTATGTAGATGCGCAGGGAAGCGACTTGGCAATCCCCTGTTTTGTCCGAAGTACTATCGTTCGGATCTGTTGGTTCGTTAGGCTTCAACTCGATTTCGATCCTCGCACCATCGCAATGAAATGCGAAACGCGTGGGCTCTGGATTGCTTGCACTAGGAATCGCTTGAAGGAATTCTTGGGCGTTGTAAAGCGTATCTTGCAGACCCTGTTGAAACAGGAAGTGTGAGTTGTCCATGTCGAATCATCCCCCCGTTTCTCTGACAAAAGCGAGCCTGTTTTGGTTCGATGTTTTCGACTCCAAAAAACGGCAGCGAATTCTATGCAGGGAGTAAAACAAAGGAAACGAATTTTGGCTTGCTCCTGTGTTCAGCGCAGCGGTGCTTGTTCTCGAATAAGGCCAACAGATCGGGTGCCCCCCGGGGCAATAGAGTACTGCTGAAAAATGGTGTTTAACTTTTTCAATCCATTGGGAGCCTAATTCGCATTGCGAGTTTCCTTTCGAGCACGAGCACGAGCACGAGCACGAGCACGAGCACGAGCACGAGCACGAGCACGAGCACGAGCAAAATAGTGGATAAATGAACAGACATTGGCCTGTCGCTGACAATTCGCGCTTAAGCAAGGAAATGCTAGACTAGCAAGCCTGAGGCGGACTCAAGAAGATTTTTCAAATCAGGAATTCATTCATGAAAAAAATTTGGTTACGAAAGTTGTTCCTCGGAGCAAGCCTACTGGCGGCGGGTATGAATGCCGTCCCGTCCCAGGCCGATGAGGGAATGTGGCTGTACAACGGCTTGCCAGTTGAACTGCTGGCGAAGAAATACGATTTCAAGCCGACAGCTGAGTGGGCCGACCATTTGATGAAGTCGAGTGTTCGATTCAATTCAGGAGGATCCGGCTCGTTTGTGTCCAGCAATGGTTTGGTTCTAACCAATCACCATGTTGCTTCCGATGTTCTCTACAAGCTTTCGACCAAAGAGAAAAATCTGTTGGAAGATGGTTTTCTTGCCAAGACCAACGCCGAGGAACTGAAAGCTCCCGACCTGGAATTGAACCAACTGGTGGCTATTGAAGATGTGACTTCACGCATTAATACGGTCGTCAAAGAAGGTATGTCAGCTGGTGATGCATCCAAGGCTCGACAAGCGGAGATGTCACGCGTAGAGAAAGAAGCTAGCGACAAAAGTGGACTGCGTTGTGATGTCGTTACTCTGTATGGTGGCGGTCGATATCACCTCTACAGCTACAAAAAATATACCGATGTTCGCTTGGTGTGGGCTCCTGAAACCAAGTCAGCCTTCTTCGGTGGGGATGCGGATAACTTCGAGTATCCTCGTTTCTGTCTGGACACAACGATTCTACGGGTTTACGAAAACGATAAGCCAGCGAAGATTGACCACTATCTTAAGGTCGATGCTGATGGTGCCGCTGAGAAAGAGCTTGTCTTCGTATCGGGTCATCCAGGCCGTACGCGTCGTATCTATACCACCGATGCTTTGCGATACCAGCGCGATCACCGATTACCAAAAACATTAGATCTGCTACGACGCAAAGAAGTTCTTCTCCAGCAGTATGGATTAGGAGGAGAGGAGCAAACTCGACGAGCCCGTGACGAAATGTTCGGTATTCAGAACTCCCGCAAGGCTTACACCGGTATGATTGGTGGATTGCAAGACCCCGCCTATATGGCGGCCAAGTCAAAGTCAGAAGCTGAGATGCAAAAAGCAATCGCTGCTGACAGCAAACTGTCGAAGTATGCAGATGCTTGGAAAAAGATCGCGGAAGTTCAGCAAAGTCGACTGGCCTTAAGTGGCCAAGAAGGTTCTCTACGTAGCGGTGTCTTCAATATTGCACAGGAGCTTGTCTTGATGGCCGCTGAGGATCAGAAACCAAGCGAAGAAAGGTTGCGAGAGTATCGAGAGAGCAATCGCGAATCGTTGCTGCAGCAATTGTATTCACCCGCTCCGATGTATGAGGATCTGGAACGAGTGCAGTTAGCAGACGAATTGGCTCGTTTGGCAGAAAGTCGTGGAGGAGATGATCCGCTGGTACTGGCAGCTCTCGGCGGAAAAAATCCTCGTGATCGAGCAGCCGAATTGATTGCTGGAACGAAGCTCTTTGACGTCGCCGCTCGTCGCGCGATCGCAGATGGAGGAGCTAAGGCGATTGAGTCCTCGACCGATAGTCTCATTCAACTGGCGAAAGCTATGGAGAGTGAATATCGCCGACTCCGAAAGGCAACTGAAGAGTTAGATGAAATCGAACGACAGGCCTATGCTCAGATTACCGAGGCACGATTCGCTCTGGAAGGAACGTCGGTTTATCCTGACGCCACCTTTACCCTGCGACTCGCCTTTGGACCTGTCTTGAGTTACGAAGTCGATGGTGAAAAGATTCCATATACGACAACCATGGGTGGTGCTTTTGAGC
>JBEGUT010000206.1:0-6927 GCA_041178745.1 Planctomycetota bacterium
CTATTCATCCGGATGCAGGCGTAGTGAGTCAATACAATCGTTACGATGAGAAGCAATTGGACAACATCACCAATTATTCCGAAGCAACGCTCGAAGATGGTCTCCCGAATTAATTCGAGTGGTGAGGTTTACTGTTTACGAGTGTGAGGGTTAATCGATGATCACAATCGAATGCGTATCGCGACGAAGGGAGACTCGTTGCAAAACTTTAAGGGGCTGGTTTTGCCGGCGAAGTTTTACACTTATTGAATTGCTAGTTGCGATTTCGATCATGGCGATTCTTGGCACGATGACGATGATCGCTTTGGCTGGGGCTCAGCGCGATGCTGAAGTCTCGCGCACCAGGTCAACGATTCGCAAGATTAATGAGATCATCCTCTCGAAGTGGGAGGAGTATGCGACTCGGCAGTTGCCTGTCGAGTTGCCGGTACTTGCTCTTGTTCCTAATCCAAGTGCGGGTGGTGCGATTCCGGTAGCTGGGCAAGAGATTGCTCGTATGCGAATGGTTGGATTGCGAGATTTGATGCGAATGGAAATGCCCGATCGCATTACCGATATCTTGTGGTCTCCAACTCTTTTAAATATTGAAGTGCGATTGAATACGACTCGTAGTTTGTATCCACTAGGTAGTCTTCCCTATCCTTCTTTATGGTCTGGCTATCGTGAGAGGTTTGTTGGTTTTGCAGCACCTGCCACCTTTAGTCCTCCTTCAAATTTGGGACCTGCTACAGCTCTTTGGAGCCCCGCCAACGCGAGTGCTGAGTTGTTGTACTTCGTGGTTGCCTCATCGAGCAGCTCTGGTATCGGTGGTTTGGAAACTTTTCGACCGACTGAACTCGGTGATACAGACGGCGATGGATTTCCAGAGTTCATTGACGCCTGGGGGAGACCGATCTTTTGGATTCGCTGGCCAGCGGGTGCTTCTTGGAGTGAGATAGTCGCGAGTGCTGCTGCTGATAGCCAGCTGTTGGAAAACAAAGGTGGCGATGCGATGGATGTAACGAAGTCCGACTGGCGTTACCTGGACGATATCGCTGGAACTCAAGCTTCTCGCGATAATAATCCCTTTACCTTGCAACCGCTCATCCTTTCCGCTGGTCCTGATGGTGCATTCGATATCGTGTTTGATACGACGAATATCGACAACTCTGCAGCTCCAGTGACTTATGCGACGCAGCGACCTACATTCACCATTCCGGGTCCATACGTTCATGGGAGTGTGAACACTTATTTTTATCCAGATCCTTATCGTGCATACGATGTTGGTGGCACGTTGGTCAAGCTTGGTATGGTTTACGATTATGACCCCAGCGGAAGTCATGTCGATAACGTGACAAGCCACGATACTTTGTTTGATCAGTAACCGTCGCAAACGGTAACTGCAGTTTGCAGTCTGACTTAATGGCGATGAGTTTGAAAATACATTTGCGATTCCCGTTTTCGATGTAGGCAGAGTGCCATGAAATGTTTCGAGGAAATTCGACAGCTCGGTAGAGACGCACAGCGACGGCGACGTGGCTTGACGCTTGTCGAACTATTGATGGTCATCGCCATCATCGTGACGTTGGCAGCTGTTGTTCTTCCCTCGGTAAAGGAATTGTTGAAAGATCAGAAAATTACACAGTCTGCTCGTCAGGTTCAATCCTATTTTGAAACCGCCCGTGCTCGAGCGATGGCAACTGGTAGGCCTGTTGGAGTATTGATCGATCGGCTTAGCTATGTGAACGCGGCAGCTGGCGGGACGCTGGTAACAAATTCGACCTCTCTGCGAATGTCGATTGTGGAAGTGATGCCTCCATATGCTGGCGATATTCAAGGGGCAACGGCTAAGCTTATCAACAATGCCACGCCACCAGGTAGTTTTGTGAATGTTGCGTTGTTGCCTATCGCAACTTGCGCTACCGCTAGTGCTATTGTCACTGCGGGTGACTTAATCACCTTTGGCGACAATCCTATTCCCCTGGCGATTACCGGTGTTGGTTCTTACACCGATGGCGGCGGTGTGACTTACACAACGTTGAGTCTAGCAAATCCGCCACCATCGCAAGTGGAGCCGATTTGGATGCTCAATGGTCCTGCACTGGATCTGCCATTTAAGATTTATCGCAAACCAGGTAAGGCTCTCAGCAGTGGAGTTGATTTGCCGAGGGGCATCTGTCTTGATTTGTCGGCTTCAGGAATTGGGCCGACGGGTCGGCAATTTTCGCCCGATGTCGTGGCTGGTGATATGGGCTGGGGTGGTGTTGCTCCCGGTGACTTTAGAGGGATCTATATCGTCTTTGATCCGAACGGCGGCGTGCAGCGAATCTATCAAGGCATGCTAGTCGGAAGCGTTGTACAACTAGGAACGTACATTCCTTCAAGCACGATTCATTTGCTGTTGGGCAAGACTGATCAAGTCTTGCCACCGACACTCATTTCTCCTTTTGATGGAACCACGATCTTGCAGGGAAGCGACGTGGCGACTGCCAATTTGATGGATCCAGAAAACGTCTGGGTGTCGATCAACCCATTCACGGGTTCGATTTACAGCAGTTTAGTAGCGGCGCCAGCGGTGCCCGCCAATCCAAGTTTGTTTAATGTGGCCACGCGAACGCTTCAGGCTCGACAATTTGCCATTCAAGGTGTTGCGAGGGAAGGCAGATAATATGAGTGATCGTGTGATGATTACCAAAAAATCTCGGTCAGCCCAAAATCGTCGCGGTGTGACGCTGATGGAAACTCTGTTTGCCATCGGCGTGCTGATGGTTGGCCTGTTAGGTATCACTGCTGTGCTGAGCACCGCAGGCAAAAATGCAGTCGATAGTCGCACGCTGACCCACAGTCAAATTCTGGCTAACAGTTGGCTTAAAGAGACGTACGCTCGCAATATGCAGAACCCGAGTAATTGGGTTAGGCCAGTTTATGATTCGATGAATGATGTCTTGGGATGGCCTAGTATGGCGGGATATCCTGGTAGCAATCCTAATGCCGCTTACTGCATCGATCCGCTGGGTATCACCGCGCAGCCGATGGTTGATCCCAACACACTCTCTTCATCGGGACAACCTCTAGTTGGTCCGGCGGATTCTAATTACACACGATTTACATTTCCTTATTATCAGGTCACTTACAATCCGTTAGTGGATCCGACGATCGCTGCGAGTAATGTATCTGGCGTCGCGTGGGGTAACATGCCCCGTATGCTTCGCTTGAATTTGGGCGCACCCGGTGTGCCAGTCAACGGCAAGTTCGCGGAAGAGATGTTTGCTTCGGCCGATGAGCTTGTGGCCTCTAAGGCGAGAGATGGATCGATTCCTGTTTCTCGCGGTTTTGAGGGAGTTGCTTCCAGCGGTGGCTTTCTCCTGCAGAAGGAAAGTGTGAAGCAGGAATTCAGTTGGTTTGCAACACTGACGCCGAAAGAAGGAAATGCGGGACTCTATAGTCCTCTCTACACACTTTCGATCGTGGTGGTGAAGAACCGCGATCGATATCTGGAGATTCCGCCGCCAAGTTCTTCTGGCTTGAATGATCCTCGTTCTGTTCCTTCGCAAGAAACGGTTGCTTGGGTCGTGCCACTGGCGGGGAGTTCAGGTTTCAGTGGTGGTGGAGGTGGGAGAGCGTTACTGATTTCATCAGCGGCCACGGAAAGCCACGTTGCTTCCGGTCAGTGGATCATGCTTAGTCGGTTTGTAGGGACAAAGCCAGTGTTTGGTTGGTATCGCGTTGCTGCTTGTGACCATTCGGCAACAATCATGAGATTTGAGAATCTCCCTACGAAATACAGGGTGGCGACTCCTTGGACCGATCCTTTTGGCTACGCAAACGTGGGAGCTGGAGAAGTTTGGGCGCGAGAAGTGACGCTGGCAGGTCGTGATTGGGAGCTTCTGTCAGGTGGTAGTGGCAATCAGGCAACAACGGCGACAATTGTGCGTGGCGCAGTAAATGTTCATGAACGCGTGATTTCGTTGGATGCAAATTAGGCGATTGTTAGGGAATTGCGGTCGCGATGTTTGGGTTATGAGTTGGGGGCACTGGATAGATCCATGCCAAACGCTACGGCTCGGGGTTGTAAACGAATTAGCTTCCCGAGAGGAAAAAAGAAACATGAATAATCGACCAACGCCACGAAAAGGCATGATATTGCTGATCGTCCTTGGGATGCTCGCGCTCTTTAGTCTTCTGGCGGTGACATATGTTGTCTTTTCAAGCCAGTCACGCACGGCGAGTGTGGCATTAGCGAATCGCGATTACCGCGGAACCAACAGCTCGACGTTGATGGATCAAGTGGTCAAGCAAGTTGTGCGTGGGACTCAGGATCCAGGTTCTGCATTATGGGGTCATGATCTCCTTGGGGATTTATACTCTCATCAAGTCGATGGTAATGGTCGACCTCTCTACGACCTAACACAGGTTGGAAATTGGCCGGCCGATGGTGCGATTTTAAGAAACCAAGCTCCAATTCTAGTCAGCAATCAATTCGTGCGTTTTCCAATCCGACTTCCGAATGATGTTAGCGGCATGAATTCAGTGGTAACCGAAGAGGATAGCTTGACTGGGCGCCTTATCACATTCACCAGCGGGCCTCTTTCGGGACGTACATTTCGTATCGTTAAGCATTTAGCGGACGATATGCGAGCCGCACCATTGAGTCTGACTCCCGCAGATCCTGTACCTCCGGCAGTGGATCCCGAGGCGAATGGATTAGCGCCTCAGGCTCGCGTGGTCGAAAACTATATTTACATCGATCTCTCAGAGGCAGAAAACTCGCTGGTTCAACTACCTCAAATACCTCCGGTCCCGCCTCGAAGTGTAAGTCTTCGGCAAGCCGTAAGTAATCCCCTAGCGCTTCGCTCGCTTTTCTATAACAACAATTTTGGACATACTTTTTTGATCAACGATCCAGTGCGTACCGGCTCTGGGTACGGGAGAAGTGGTCAGTACTCGGGAAATATCGATGCAGAACATCAGAGTGGGGTAAACGCTAGTTTGTTACCGACCTCGATCGCACTGCTGAACGATTTTGGGGATTACTCTTATCGCACGATCAATATCGGCGGAAATCCTACGACGGTCGCTGTGCTGCCCAACGGAGGTACGGACGAAAGCTACGATGCAGCAGATTACAACGACTACTTTTTGTCGTATTCCCACGCTGGCGCGAGTGCTTCGTCGGATGTTATTCCCAGTTTCCATCGACCTGAAGTCATTAACTACTTGGCCAATCGCTTTGATTGGAGTTCATTAACATCGGCTCAAGTATTGCGACTTATTCAGTTGATCGACTACAGCACGGTTCGTCCACTATCGTTGAACATAACCAATGTTGTTGCTGCTGATAAAGATCCTAACTGGAATGTACCTTTTTCAAATAACACCATCCTGCTTAATCCGTCGATGGCGGGTAACAACGTAGGTTACAACCCTTCGATGGTTCCTTATCTCGAACTCAATATGAGTCAAGGTTTTGCAAACGGCAGTGCTAACCAGACTAATCTTCAAAGCTTTCTTCGTTGGCTATCTTATGGTCCCTGGGATGTTGACAACGATGGAGATGGCATTGCTGATTCGATTTGGATGGATCCCAATTTGCCGTTGCTGACAAGTCCAGAAGGAAAGATGCTCAAGCCACTTGTTGCACTTCAGATAGAGGATCTAGATGGTCGTTTGAATGTGAATACAGCAGGCTCCTTAGCTCAAACAAATCCAAACTTTTATACACCTACCAACACGGCTTATGCAGTTGGTCAGAGTATTAGTTTGCCTCAGGGATTTGGGTATGGTCCAGCGGAGATCGGATTAAGGCATCTCTTTCCTCCTCCAGCACCAAATGTGCCAGATGGCGACGTCTTGTTCGCTTCGGCTTTGAGTCGCAGATATCAGCCTCGCGGGATGATTGTGGAGAACCCATTCGTTCCCGGAAGAAGCGGCATAGATTTGGCCAGCTTGTTTTCGGCTCGTGAACGTAGGGATCGATTCGTTGGAGGCAATTTGACGCCCTATCGTCATGGGGCCATGCCAAGTCTTCGATTAGGAACGCACGGCGAAGAAGCCATTGGAATCGATTGGAATGGTCAACCTTTGACACTCCGCGGAAGTTCGGCAGTCGAAAATGTTGAAAGTCCCTACGAGTCGCGTTTGATCGCTGAGGCGAGTGGTGATTCGCACTACACGCTGGATGAGCTTGAACGCATTATTCGCCCACGAGACCGCGATTATTCCATGCTACCGCATCGGCTTGAAGATCTGTTGGGTGGCCGAGCTATTGGCACAAATGTACGCCGAGGGATAACGACTCGGTCGATCGATGTAACCAACGCTGAGGTTCCAACCACTGATGGTAGTCCTCAAACACCCGATAATCCATTTCGGCAAACGATTGCTGCTTTGCTACAAGCCCGAAGCATTGCCATTCCTGAAGCAATGTTTAGGCAGTTATTTCCAGTTGAGTTTCTTTCTGGACAGAAGCTCAACATCAATCGACCGCTCGGCGACGGTCTCGACAATGATGACGATGGCCAGATTGATGAAGCGGACGAATGGCTTATCGTAGGCGCTAACAACGGTATCGATGACGACGGTGACAGCAACACCGACGAAGGAGACGAACTGGCACAAGTTGAGTATTACTTTAATAGTGCTGCAGGAACGGCAGTCGCGACCGCTATCGATAACTATCTCGGTGGAAAGCCACGCGTAGGTTTGGATTTGGGAATGGAGACCCGCCAGATGCTTGCACGTGAGGTTTATTGTCTTGCACAACTCATTGTACCAGCAGATTATGTTTTCATTGGCAGTCCGACCGCCAATGCGTCGGATACTCAAACTACTGACTACCGCGCTCGCCGTCTCGCCCAGTGGGCAATCAACCTTGTTGATTATCGCGATGCGGATGCTGCGATGACTCGCTTTGCCTACGACTCTAATCCTTTTGAAGCAACAGGCTGG
>JBEGUT010000207.1:0-6918 GCA_041178745.1 Planctomycetota bacterium
CCACTTCCGTGGAAGGAGGTTTGGACATTAGAGCTATCCGGACAATTTTTCCTACTAAGCAACCAAGCCTTCAATGATCTTGCCACTGTTGGCGATCTTCATCGGGCGGCCACTCTTGCTGGTGTAGGTGGTTTCCAAGGAAATACCCAGGGCCTTGCAGACCGAAGCCATCAAATCTTCAGATGAGTATGGTTCGGTGATGACCGAGGTTCCATCTTCGCTGGTTGCACCAATCGCTTGGCCACCCTTGATACCACCACCACCGACGACAACGCTCCAGGAGCGTGCCCAGTGGTCGCGGCCCGCGTCTCCATTAATGTTCGGCGTACGTCCGAACTCACCCATCCACATGATGACGGTATCTTGCAAGAGACCTCGTTGTTCAAGATCTTCCGACAAAGCGCTCATAGCTCGGTCGAGAACAGGGAGGCGATCATCCTTCAATATGTTGTGGATGTCTGCGTGGTTATCCCAGCCACCCAAATCGACTTCAATGAAAGGAACCCCTGCTTCGACCAAACGTCGAGCCATCAAGCAACCCTGGCCGAAGTTGTTCTTGCCGTAACGTTCCTGGACAGCTTCAGGTTCTTTTTCAACGCGGAATGCGTCCATTTGAGCGCTGGTCATCAAATCCAAGGTCTTCTTTAGGATCTTGCGATGATCTTCCGAAGAACCACCACGTTGCTGCGAGATGAAGCCCGTTTCGATCAAATCGAGAGCTGCCATGCGTTGAATCAATCGCTTTTCATCCAACTGCATTTCCAGGTTGCGAATACGACCATTGCTACTTACGGTGAATGGTGACCAAGCCATACCGAGGAAGCCAGGACCTTCGCTCGCACCACCAACCGAGATGAATGGAGGAATCTCTAATTCAGGGCGCTGATGAACCAGTTCGTGAGCGATCACGGAACCGTAACTTGGATACTCGATGTTCGGGTTGGGAACATAGCCGGTGTGCATGTAATAACGACCGCGATTGTGATCCGCTTCGCGAGTACTCATCGAGCGAACGATCGCCATATTGTGCATTTGCTTGGCCATCATCGGGAGGTGTTCAGAGATCTGAGCATTGCCCGAAGTGCTGATGGGCCGGAATGGACCACCGGTTGAGGTTCCTGGCTTAAGATCCCACAGGTCGATCGTAGCTGGGCCACCACCCATCCACAACAAGATCGCAGATTTCTTCGACTTCTTCAGTTCGTCTGCGTGCACTCGCAAGGAGTGCCCCAGTGCGAGCGAAGATCCCAACATCGCCGAAGCTCCTGCAAGGTGCTTCATGAAATGGCGACGAGTCATACCGGAAGGTGTCAAAAAGGAAGGTAGCATACTTCGCTCCACGTTTCTTAGTGGTTAATGATAAATTCGTTACTGTTAAGAATAGCCCACCACATGTCCTGCAACATATCCGCCACTTTACCCTCTCGGGCCTGCAACAACTTGGCTGATACAGCCAACTCGTCCTGACGACCCTTACGAGCCAACCCGACAAGGAAAAGTTGATTCACTTTTTCCTGAGTCTTCATCGGGGAATCGGCTAATTGCTGTAGCCAACTCCCTTTATCCAGCGAGGTTGCTTGCTGGATCAATTCTCCATTGAACATCATCAATGCCTGAGGAATGGTTCCATTAAAAGTGGTCGCTTCGTCCCCTTCGTCGGTACCAAAGGCAATCACAAATTGACGTAACCACTGTTCTTTCTGTCTTTGCTGGGCGTCCAAAGTGCCTTTCGATGCACCAGGTCCAGCGACAACCACCAACGATTGATAAAGCTGCTCTGCCTGCATCTGGCGAGTATAAAAGTGTGTGAACTTTGGCGCTTCGCCGGAGGCCGGATCGTCCTTTTGATTATCCTTGATCGAACGACTGCTGAGTTGGTACGGTTCAGACAATGTGATCCAAGTGATCAACTGCTTAAGATCGTAACTGCTCTTCGCAAATTCCTGGCTCAATTTTTCCAGTAAGTCTGGATGGGAGGGTGGGTTATGAGGGCCTAGGTCGTCGATTGGCCGAGTGAAACCGTAGCCGAAAAATTGTGACCACATGCGATTCACTGCCATCTTGGGCATGAATTCGCTCTGCACAACAAGCTTACCTAATTCCAAGCGTCGGTTGACTTGGCTCACATACCCGCTCTTGCCGATCTCTGTACCATCCACGAACACAGGATAAGCCACTTTGGTGAGACCGTTACGGAGTTGGTAGAAAATCTCGGCTTCTTCGGGTTGTCCCCCTTCTCCCGCAAAGTCTTGGTCGACAAGTTCGGCATGATCGATATCGCGGCCACCTTCGATGAACCTACGCAACGCTCGAGTCTGCCGAAAGAAAGCATTGAATTCCCAAAACTTCTGCTGCTTCCATTGATTGAACGGATGGTTATGGCACTGCGTGCACTGAACCTGTAGACCGAGAAAAATCTTCGAAGTCGCCGCCGTTGCTTGTACGGCGTTTTCTTCATTGACTTTCATGACCAGGAAGTTGGTTGCACCGTTGAAATTCTCTGTGCCCGCTTTCGTGGAACCAGTAGCGGTTACGAGTTCGTAAACCATTTTGTCATAGGGTTTGTTGCGAGCGAAAGTATCTCGCAAATACTTTTGCATCCCATCGCGGCTAATCAGAGTGTCATCTTCCATCCCACCGTTTCTGCCGATGAGCACATTTGTCCAAATAGTACTCCAGTTAGCAGCATACTCTTCGGTGTACTGGGGATCGTTGAGCAATTTGTTGACGAGCTTTTCTCTTTTATCTTTCGCCTTATCTTTTACGAACGCATCAAGTTCTGCAAAGCTCGGGATGCGGCCTAATACATCAAGGAAAACCCGACGGCACCATTTGCCTTCATCCTCTGCTGGCGATGGCTTGACTTTGTACTCATCCCAAACCTTCGCAATCTCTTCGTTGATTAAAGCGACCTGCGGAATTTTTGCTTCAGACGCTGTAGGTTCCTGAGCCTTGGGCTCTGCACCGAAAGATACCAACGCAGGAAACATCGCAATCCCACTTGCGACAATCCAAGAAGCCAAAAAATGATGGAGACGAGCCATAGCAAACCTATCCGTTAAGTGTGCCCGAGAAGCAAAGCCGACGCGGACTATGAGATGAGCGAAATAGCCCTTTCTAGTGTACTCAGATTTCCTGGTCGGTTGGAAGCAGTAGTTCAAAATGCTCCAGGGTCTCGATCGAAATCCACCTAAATGGGGTGATTTTTGGTGGGATTTAACGTTTCTACCGTTTGTAACGGATTAAAGGTAAAGCGGTTTGGAGGAGTTTGACGACTTTACTGATCGTAGGGGTATGTCCGGATATTGCGCTAGAATTGCCGAGTGGAACGGCGATTCAGATGATATCAATTAAGCCTTGGTGCCATGGAAGGGCCGGTACTGTGAGAAAAATCCTCGCTTACCTCGCAAAGTCGCTGATAGTTTGCAATTGTTCCTTAGTCGCATTGGCGCAGGGGCTTCCGCAAGGAGCGTCTTCTCGAACGGGGGCCGTTTCGATTCAGGTCGAAAACGATACTCCTCAGTTGCAAGTCTATGACTTACCACCAGATATCGTCGGAGCTGTCACGGCCCGACTTAGCCTGGACTTTGCTCAGAATCCAAAAGTACGAGTTACCACCGAGCCCAAGACGGGCCGTTTGATGGTAATGGCTCCCAATTCGGTTCAGGCTCAAATCGCTAATAAGATGCAACAGCTTCGACAAGAAGCGATGCAGCTTGGTTTGAACCGTTTTGGTGGCGTACGACCGGATGCCTATACGCAAAACAGTTACATGTTGCAGAATCTCACTTGGCGTGAGTTTGAAGATGCGATTCGCACAGTCATAGGTCCGAAGGCGACTCTCAATACCGAGCGCAATGGCGAACTTGCACAATTCAGAGTCGCCAGTCCCAGTGGTTTGCAAGACATCCTTCAAGTCGATCGCCGCCTCAATCAAGTGAACATGCAGGGAAGCATTCCGTCCGTTGCAGCTTGGATGCAAGTCGTTCAAGCTCTTGATCAGGCGAATGCTGCTGGCAGTGAGCCGACGCATATTTTACCACTGGCTCCCGCTGAACCAGCTAAGATCGAACGAGCTTTGCGACTAGTGAGCTTCGCTGCTCAGCAGCAGAATAGTCAACAAGAAGAGGAAGAAGCGACTGCCGTTATCGGTCAGCCTAACCGCAACAATCAGCAGCCCGGTAATCAACAACCCGGCGACGCTCAAGATGAGCAAGCCGCAGCGATCGGCTCGGTCGACTCCCTTGGTGCCAGCAGTGGACTGTTCGGTAATGTTCAGATTGAATTTGTCAATGAACTCGGAGTCGTGATTGTTCGCGGTAACAAACGAGATGTGCAGCGAGTGCTGGAGGTGATCGATCAGATCAAGCAGCAAAGCGTTGAGACTCAACCCGAAATTGAAATCTACATGCTCAAGAATGTGGATAGTATCGCTCTAGGGACGTTGGTGCGTGAGCTTTACACCCAGGTGCTTGCTCCTCGGCAAGGTACGGTTAGTATTACTTCTTTGGGTCAGCCTAACGCCCTTTTGTTGATTGGCCGCCGCGAAGCGATTGCTGGATTAACTGAGTTGCTCGATAAACTCGATCAGCCTCTTGACCCTTCGTCGCAGTTGCGAGTTTTCCGGCTTCTAAATGCTTCCGCCGTAGATGCGGAGACAACGGTTCGTAATTTCTTTGTTGAGCGTCCTGGTACTGACGAAAACCCACGAACCGGTTTAGGTGTTCGCGCCAAGGTTACAGCCGATTATCGAACTAATTCGTTGATTGTTCAGGCAAGCCCGCGTGATATGACGGAAGTGGCCAAACTGATCGAAAATATCGATGTGGAAAGCACGGATGCTCAAAACGAAATGCGCGTGTTCAGCTTAAAAAATTCGATCGCTGAAGATCTTGAGCCGGTACTGCAAGCTGCGATCAGCGGGCAGGCAGCCAACCAGCAAGGACAGCAAGGAGCAGGTGGAACAGCGCGAGCAACGCCACTGAGTTCGAAGTTGTCGATTGTTACAACGGACGGAGAAAGTGGCGAGCAGATCGATTCGGGAATTTTGGCAGGTGTCGTCGTGACAGCCAACCCGGCTAACAACACCATTGTGGTGCGTGCTCCCTCGAAGAGCATGCCACTCATCGCCGCATTGATCGAACAGCTAGATCAGCTTCCGGGAGCCGAGGCTTCCATCAAAGTTTTCACCGTCAAGAATGGTGATGCAACTTCGCTGGCTACCGTAGTTCAGCAATTGTTTGGTCTACCTGTGACAGCGGGTACCGGAAACACGGGTGGATTGTTCGGCGGTAACAACCAGCTCGCCAACCTCGGTGGGTCGACTGGCGGTGATAGCAGCCTAGTTCCTTTGCGAGTATCGGTGGATACGAGGACTAACAGCATTATCGCGTCGGGTTCTTCATCCGACTTGGAAGTGATCGAGGTGTTGTTGTTGCGACTGGATGAAGAAGGTGTTTCGAATCGAATCACCGAGGTGATTTGGTTGCGAAATGCGGCTGCGGCGGACGTGGCAACGGCGCTTAATAACTACCTCACCACGCAACGGCAGATCGTGCAGCAGACTTTGCTGTTCAACCAGTCGATCACTCGAACCGAACAGTTCGATCGCGAAATCATTGTCGTGCCTGAAGCAGCCACCAACAGTTTGGTGATCAGTGCTTCGCCGAAGTATTACGAAACCGTTCGCTCTGTGATCGATTCTCTCGATCGCCGACCTCCTATGGTTATGGTTCAAGTGTTGATCGCCGAAGTCAGCTTGGATGATGGTTTTGAGTGGGGAGCCGAGTTGGGTCTGCAGGACGCTTTCTTGTACGACCGAGGCGTAGTGACCGGTGCTGGAGCTTCGGGGACAAGGAACCCTGGGTTTGACTTCATCGGAAGTCCGCTCGGCAATTCAGCTACTGGCGCCAACCGCGCCAACATCGGCAGACAGGGAACGACGTCTTTTGGTGTGGGACAAGCTGGAACGTTCGGTTACGGTGGATTGGTGCTATCCGCAGCTAGTGAGTCGGTGAACTTCTTGCTTCGAACGTTGCATGATGCTCGACGCCTGCAGGTTCTTAGCCGTCCACAGATTATGACCTTGGATGGTCAGCCCGCGCGAATTCTTGTCGGCCAAAGCGTGCCTCGCGTTACTGGAGCCAGCCAAGGGGTTAACGGCGGATTTACAACTTCCACAACTGATGAAGACGTTGGATTGATTATGGATATCACTCCGCGAGTCAATCAAGATGGTTTAATCGTCATGAATGTGGCGGTGGAACGTTCAGGCTTGAGTTCTCAGCAGGGAATTCCCATTGCAGTATCCGAAGGACAGACGATCTTTTCGCCTATTATCAATCGAACGCAAGCTGATACGGTTATCAGTGCATACAACAATCAAACCGTGGTATTTGCGGGGTTGATCACCAAGCAAAGAGAAACAATTGCTCGACGTGTGCCTTATGTCTCTGATATCCCGATCCTGGGCCTTCTTTTTCGATCGGATGTCGAAGTTGAAAAACGCTCGGAGTTGCTGGTGGTCATGACACCACATTTAGTAACCGATGAAGAAGATCTCAATATCATCAAAGAAGTCGAATCATCGCGTATGAGTTGGTGTTTGGCTGATGTGCTGGAAATGCACGGCGATGTGGGACTCAATGGTGGCCATGGTCTCTGGGGACCGGCGGCCAGCGCCATGATGTATCCTGAGATGCAGCCTGGGGAGATTTCAAAGACTGCGACGGATTCGATTCCTGTTCGACCAAACGACTATCAAGTCCCAGCGACCTCGCCACCAGATCAAGGTCAAGTGCCAGAGGTGTTGGACGGTGTGCCTACGGAAGGTGCTCGGGAAGGTAGTGTGATTCAATCGGCTCCGATCGACCCCGCTTTCTACTACGAGCAAGGTCCAGGTATGGCAGTTCCAGTGAA
>JBEGUT010000208.1:0-6881 GCA_041178745.1 Planctomycetota bacterium
TGGGTCACAACGATTTCACCTGCTGGGGTGATCAATTTAGCACCCTTTAGCTTTTTCAATATTTTCGGAGCGAACCCGCCCGTTGCCGTTTTCTCACCAACACTCAAACGCGATTGCGGGAAGAAAGATACTCTGATCAATATCGAAAAGACCGGTGAGTTCGTTATCAATGCATCGACCGAGGAGAATGCGGAGGCGATTAATCAATCGAGCAGTCCGCTGGCATATGATGACAGTGAAATCGAAATGCTGGGGCTCAAGACAACGGACTCTGCCCTGGTACGTCCACCTCGTCTAGCAGGAATTCCTTTTGCGCTTGAATGCAAGTTGATGCAGATCGTACCGGTTGGCAATGGAGCGATCTCGGCGAACTTGGTTATCGGTGAAATCGTGATGATTCATGTCAGTGATTTGGTACTTGGTCCCGACGGCCACCCCGATCCATCAAAGCTTCGCACCATTGCTCGACTTGGTGGCGATTACTGGTCCCGCACTAGCGACATCTTCAAATTGCAACGCCCGAAATGATTCGACGATCAGTAACGGCTCGCCCTACACCATCTTTCATCGCCTCGAAAGCGTTTAGTACCCCTGAGGATTCCATGGCTTTAGAAAAGTAGGGAGTTCGTTTTCTCAGGCTGATTCTAGGTTATTCAACAGCCAATCACCGAATAGGCGGTCCAATTCTGTCGGAAGGATATCGCATAGAGGCGATCGAGCAAAAAACGCGATCCAACTTCATTTTTAAGTCGGCACAAGTCGGACGGTCGATGGATGCAAAAAAAATGCAGCCGAATGATCTAGGTTTGCCAGTTTCAAAGCTAGATCATTCGGTATTGAACAACTGACGAAACTTCTGCCGCAAGTAGGTTACCAATGGAATCACCTCTACCGCTAGGGTAGCAGATAAACCAGAGGTCACCTAACGATTAGCGAAATTCGTTCACCATTTCAGTCAACCATAACTAAGATGCGAGGTGGTTTGCCAAGTCTATGATGTACTAGTGAGTCGCTTACCAGAACTTTCTAGGCAAACCTAATTGGCAGCAAGTCATCTAGTTCGTCCTCGAAAACTTTATCGATCACTCGATTGGAATTCGCTGCAGCCGCTTTCCTATCTTGCCTTCGGCTTAACTCTCGAGCCAGTGAGTCCATCCATGAAATTGTATCCCTTGTGGAACGTTCCATCGGAATCGCAACTCGACTTCCAAGTTGGAAGACTTTGGCAGATGTCGGCTCCGAATTTACTGAAGCCATCAACCTTGAGCCGTTTCCAACATCATGATGCGTCACCAAGATCGGCATCGACCAAGAAGTGTTGGGACGAGTTTGGGAAGCTGTGGCAGGCAGCACTTCGTTCTTAAGTTCACCACTTGGCGGTGGATCCGCAATACCTTGCGGATTGGTATTTCCTGGGGAAAGTGGATAAGATTTGACGAATGTCCCTGCTGTTGTCCCGCGTGCATCGGAATACTCGTAAATCCGATCGGTTCCAGAATCCACTACCCAGAGGCTTCCAAGGGACTGTGAGGGATCCAAAGTAATCCCTGTAGGAGATTTGTTGGCCGTGTTCAGATTCCACGACAACATCCTATCAGTGCCTGTGGTGGCCGTGATAAGACTGCCATTTTTCCAGACGTATCTAAAGACATTGTCGACATTAGCGTCATTGACTACCCACAGGCAATCCATAGTTCCCGACTTACCAAAGACGATATCTTTCGGATTTGTGTTCCCCGTGCCAAGTAGCCAGCTACTAGTGACCGGTATTGTGCCCAAATTACCGACAGTCGAAAGGGCTGCGTTCGCATAGTAATAAACGCGGTCTGATTTCGAATCCACAATCCAGATGTTGGTACCATCGGTCGCGATTCCTTCTAGTGTTGCCGTCGAGGCGATTGAGCCAGCAGTCCAGGTTCCAACGACGCCACCGTTCGTGTTATAGACATAAACGTTACGGTTTCTATCCACAACCCAAACCAAATTTCCCGCGCTGGTCATCGCCGCACCACGGGAAGCAGTATTGGTGCTATTGGATAGAGCCGAATTTTTTCCTGCACTGCCATCGGCGGTGTATTCAAACATTCGATCCGATGTTCCATCATCCACCACGAAGAATTTTGTGGGAGGAGTGGTGAAGCTTCCGGTAGCCGAAGAGACATTGCCTGCAGCGTCGCGAGATCGCACTTCGTAGTAGTAAACTGTTGCAGCAGTGAGTCCCGTCAGCGAGGCGGTGTGGTTGGTAACTAGAGTCGCATCGTTGTATTGAGTGCCGTAGTTTATGGTGGTGCCATACAAGACCTGAGTTGTGGACGCCTCATTGGTCGTCCACTTAATAGCAGCGGTGATTCCTTGAGGCGTCGAGGTTAGCGACGAGATAATAGGCGCTGCTGTATCTGCAATTGCCGAAGCGGTCTTGTTAACAGCTGCGTTGTATGCCCGAATCTGATCCCCGTTTGCGACCTGCAAAAATCCATCGGCGGATGCAGGTCCACTTGTGATACTGATCGTTCCCACGAATAAGCCAGTATTGAATCCCGTCTCCGTTAGCGTAATAACCTCGGGTGTAGATTCCGTGGTACTGCTGATTTCTGCTGTAGTGGTCTCAATTGCAGAGCTGTTGAGATTTAAGTTTTGATTCCGAACTGTTACCGTGATCGTTCCCTGATCGCCATAGACCGCCTTGTCCATTTCGATCGATTTAATGGATTGAATGGCATCGTAAACGTTTAACCGTGCTCCAGTTGAGGTTTTTCCGTTCAACGAAGCTGTCGGGATTGCTGTGCTAAGCAATGTGGATTTAATGGTAGCAGCGGCAACTCCTTGTGGAAACAGCGATGCATAAAGAGCTGCCGCTCCCGTGACGTGAGGCGTCGCCATAGAAGTACCGCTGTAATTAGCGTATGTGCTCACAGGCACGGTAGAGATAATACCTTCCCCCGGAGCTCCAATATCTACGGTTGTAGCACCGTAGCTTGAAAAACTAGAGAGTCCTCCAGAACTATTGATTGATGCTACAGAGATCACGGCATCATAACTAGCTGCCGTCTGCGTCGACGTCCCAACCGATGTGTTGTAGGACGAAGGATAATATGATCCTGCATCGTTGTTAGATGTGGAATTACCAGCTGCAGCGACGAAAAGAATATCCTTTTTCGCACCACGGATAATCGCATCATGCAACGACTGCGAATAACCGCCACCACCCCAGGAGTTGTTAGAAGCTACGATGTTGATTCCATGTCGCGTTTTAAGGTCGGTCAGATAGTCGACTGCTTTGATGGCGTTTGCCAATGTTCCACCGGTGGCGCCGAGGAACTTGGCCGAAATCATCTTGACATTCCAGTTGACGCCGACGACTCCTGAAGCATTTCCACCTTCTGCACCAATGGTGCCTGCGACGTGGGTTCCATGATCGTCAGCGGTGCCATCGTAAACGGTTTTGTCGTTGCTAACAAAATCCCAGCCGTTTATGTCATCGATGTAGCCATTGCCATCGTCGTCGATTCCATTATTGATTTCGTAGGGATTCACCCAAACATTCGCATCCAGATCGGGGTGAGTTGTCTGAAATCCTTCATCAATAACTCCCACAATAACGCTCGACGATCCAGTCACGTTATCATTCCATGCACGTTCAGCGTTGGTGCCGAATTGATTGGTTGTGCCATTCGGTCCTACCGCGGTAGGTGAGTCATTTCCGTACATACCCCACAAATTTCCGTTGGTGTAGTAGGTGTCATTGCTCACGACCGATGGTCGATAAATATAGTTAGGTTCAGCGAACTTGACGTTCGCCCTTTTTTCTAGAGTCGCAATAACCTGATCGATTGCGACACCATTACCGATCTTAATACGTTCAAATACTCCTGCGGCTGTAGCTTTCATGGTCGCAGTTTCAATCGTTTCGGCGAGTTGCCCACCTATGGCAGACCGAGCGGCCGCACGTTCAGCTGCAACCGTATTGGGAGCGAACTGCACAAGAATTTCGCCTGCCACATACTCTCGCCCTTGCAAATCTGCTGCAAGCAAGCGGCGTTGCTCGAGCCTCTCGTAACGAAGCACCAACGACCGATTCCTCTTCCGATTCCGCATTTTGCCACGAAACTTCATCAATTGCTCCCTGTATTACTCTGAGTAGTTCGTTATTTAAGATTATTTCACTTTCGGCAATTTTGCAATCAATCGAAAGCAAAAGGTATTTCGAATCAAGATTGCAATCCCGCTCCCATTTTAGGATTGCGTTAATCGAGCGCACTAAGACTGGCTATTGAATAGCGTTGAAAACAGCGATCAAAACGCGACTTTTGGGTTAGAATTGTGGCCGTTTAGATTGGTACAGAGCTGTCAACGAAAAACGCCGGAAAACCAGGTTTGTCGCAGTCGTTGTAGTACCCCCGATAGGATTCGAACCTACGACCTCAGCTTTAGGAAAGCCGCGCTCTATCCAACTGAGCTACGAGGGCAATTGTGCGAGTTAGGTGTGGAGGGGAGTTACGAAGCGAAAAGTGCGCTTCTGGTTCCCCTTCCATCCTCTGTAGCACCCCCTTATTTTGTAGATTCCCTGGCGGACAGGCAATGCCACTGATGAAATTCGTGTTGCTAGGATGAGTAAAATAGATAGGCATTTAGCAAGGAATTTGTGCTTAGCTGGCAAATCCGAGGCCTACTGCACCTGTATAAAATACCTACAATTCCTAGGGGGATTTTTGAAAAAGTTCCCTGCAGCAGTGTCGAGCTCGACTTCCAATCGCTTCCTAAACATCCAGCCAACGGTACTCCAGCGATGCTCTCTCAAATCGATCGATACGCCCTACTGCGAATCCTCGATGCGAATTACAACCGCGCCGTCGAAGGACTACGCACGCTCGAGGAAGAAGCGAGATTTCGACAAAACTGGTCGCTGTGGCAGGGTGAATTCAAAAAGCTGAGACACCTTCTCGCTGAAGCTATTGGTCATTTTTCGACCCAAGAGCTTCTGCAGGCTCGTTGGGCACAAGGAGATGTAGGTCCGGACAATACGCTTGAAACCGAGCAACAGCGGAAGTCGCTCAGCGATATTCGCCAAGCCGCCGCCAGCCGTATCCAGCAATCGCTGCGCTGCCTAGAGGAATTCAGCAAACCGGTCTCGCCCGCAGCTGCTGAAGCCTTTAGCAAGATCCGATATCAAACCTATGATTTACTGGCTAAGTATTTGCTGATTTTCTCTCGGCACGGAAAAATTCTTTGGAACGATGCGACACTCTATCTACTCGTTGACTTGAGTCGACAAGGATCGGAGTTGAGTGATCACTTTAAACGATTGGCAGATAGCGGTGCTGATGTCATTCAGGTTCGTGAAAAGAATGTTGATGATCGGAGATTACTTGATAGCTGCATGATTGCGGTGGAGGCACTTAAGGATTTTCCAACACGATTGGTTGTCAACGATCGAGTTGATATAGCATTGCTTTCGCAAGCGGATGCAGTCCATGTCGGACAAGAGGATCTTGCTCCAAATGCAATAAGAAAACTTGCGGGGCAAAGCATTGCGATAGGAGTTTCGACCCACAATCAGGCTCAAGTGATTGCTGCCGAAAAGTCTCAGGCAGACTACATCGGCTGTGGACCGACATTTCCTTCTACCACCAAGTCGTTCGAGAATTTCGCAGGTTTAGAGTTCTTAAAAGTCGCTTCGCAAACAACACAAATTCCAGCGTTTGCCATAGGTGGTATTACGCTTGAAAACCTTCCGGCGGTTCTCGCCAGTGGCATCAGACGAGTGGCTATCTCTGGGGATGTACAAAACTCAAAAGATCCTTACAGCCGAGTTAAGGAATACAAAAAAGTACTGGCAGGCTGATTTCAAAGTATCAGCAAGCAGTAACTATCAAGAGAGCAGCGATTTACAGTTGTCGTGTAAAAGGCGATTTTTTTTACTGCCTCGCTGCATTCTCTATCAAGCCAATTACCTCTTGAGCCTCGGGCAAGCGTTCCTCCCAGATTCGTACGATTTCACCGCGACGGTTCGTGATGATCGTGGTCGGGTAATGCGAACTACCACTCGGTACGATCATCGCGAGTTGCCCGCGCGTATAAGCCACCGGATCGCAGTAAATTGGGATGGATGCATTCAGCGATGTGAGATACTGCTCAGTCTCTTGCTTCAATTTCTCCAAGTCGGTTTCCTCCTCAGGAGAACAGGAGACGCATAGGATGATCACGTCATCGCGATTTTTAAAATGCTCATAGACCTTGATAAAGCTAGGAAACTCTCGGCGACAATCGGGACACCAACTGCCCCATGTATGCAATACCACCGCTTTGTTTTTGAGTTGCTCGGGAGTGATTGGTTGATCGGTTAACAAGAGAGGTTTTAGATCGAGATTCGGTAACGGTTTTCCGATACCTGAATCGCGAAACCTCGTTGCGATAAGAATGAGTACCAAGATGCCAACCAACATGCCTCCGGCTACGCCAAGTGGCCACAAGGAACTCTTTTTGTTTGTCGCGATACTTTCTTCCATGGAAATTTTGGCTATTCGTTTTGATAATCGTCGGAAACGTAGGATTTCAGCCGTGAATGTTTACAAATGACTCGGCAAACGTGATAGGTATTTGTCGGCTGGATACCAGCGATCGTTGCCTCGATGAACTATAACGTATAATCAAGTGATCTCCGGGGCAAACCGTAATTCTGACTCGATTTGTTGGTCTTTGTGAAATTAAGATTTTTGGGGGAAGAAAACGATGCAAGCTTCGGAGGGGATGGAAGTCGAGCAGAAATTCCGCTTGGTGAATCGAGACGCCTTCGAAAGTAAACTCATCGATTTTGGTGGAAAGCTGCTGGATGAGAGGAACGAGGTTGATACCTATTTGCGTCATCCAGCTCGCGATTTCGG
>JBEGUT010000209.1:0-6875 GCA_041178745.1 Planctomycetota bacterium
CCATTTGGATAGGTCGATTGAGAGCTTTCTATTTGCAAATCCGAGGACTCCACCCCATCCGCCTGCTGGTGGCTCGGTTCTGCCGAGTCATTGAGGATCGGATCTGCGATCGCAGGATCTTCAGGCTCATAGTGCATCTCCGCACCAGTATCACCGCTTGCCGTTGCGTGGACTGCTTGGCTACAGCGACCGCAGTGACAATGCTTCTGTGTTCCTGGCAACGCTAATCTTCCGAAGACGCTGTCGAGTTTTGCTTCCATTCGATTGGAAAAGGCATCCAAGCGGTCGAGCAAACCGATCGCTTGACAGTTTTGATGATGATGGCATTGAGCACCATGCCCTGAGTGAACCACACCGCAGTCGCAAGCCGAATGCTGGGCCAACTGACAGTCGCAGCCTTGAGCCTTCAAATTCGAGGCCACGGCGGTCGTCAGGACGGATAGCAGACCGATGCCTGCAAGTCGGTATAGGTTCTGACCTTGGCGGCCGCGATATGATTTGGAGATTCGATTCAGCATGGTTTCCCCCTGATTGATTTCGGACCCCACGCCAATCGTCGACACGAGACCCCAACCATCTCCATCGAACCGCTACGACCGATTCCATCAGAACTTTCGGCACCTCTGGCAAACACAACCCTAAATCCCCAAACCCCCTAAAACACTTACTTTTAATCATTTTCCATACCCGTAGGCCGAAGACATCTCTTGCGGAAACCATTACAATGCTTGGTTTTCCGTCGTTGGGGGCGTGTGATAGTCCCCAAAAAGCGACCCAGATTTCCCTCCTCAAGCTACGATCTGCGATTCGAACTATGGCGACACCTTCCCGTACTTTTGACCCGTTTGGAGCTCGCGACACATTCTCTTCTCCCGGAGGTTCCTATGGAATCTACCGTCTTCAAAAACTAGAAGACTTGGGGATCGCTCCCGTTTCCAAGCTCCCATTTTCCATTCGTATTTTGTTGGAAGCCGTGCTTCGCAATTGCGATGGCTACGAAGTCACTGAAGATGATGTTAAGAATCTCGCACAGTGGAACGCGGTTAAGCCTGCTGAGTTAGAAGTTCCATTCAAACCAGCTCGCGTGGTGTTGCAGGACTTTACCGGTGTACCTTGCGTGGTCGACCTCGCTGCAATGCGCGACGGGATGAGCCAACTGGGTGGCGACCCTAAGAAAATCAATCCACTGATTCCAGTCGACCTGGTGATCGACCACTCTGTGCAGGTTGATTGGTTTGGAACCGAAGATTCGTTGGCTCGCAATGTCGAAATCGAATTCGAACGCAACAAGGAGCGTTATGAATTCTTGCGATGGGGACAACAGGCTTTCGACAACTTCCGCGTGGTGCCTCCCAACACAGGTATTGTTCACCAAGTGAACCTCGAGTATTTGGCAAGCGTGGTCTTTACAGGCAAGGATCAAAAGGGGGCTGTTGCTTATCCCGATTCGCTGGTGGGTACCGATAGCCACACGACGATGATCAATGGTCTGGGAGTTCTCGGCTGGGGTGTGGGTGGTATTGAAGCGGAAGCCAATATGTTGGGACAACCGCTTTATATGCTCATGCCCGAAGTGGTCGGTTTCGAATTGACTGGCAAACTACCCTCGGGTGCAACCGCGACGGATCTCGTTTTGCGTGTCACTGAAATTCTTCGCAAAGAAGGAGTCGTCAACAAGTTTGTCGAGTTCTTCGGTGAAGGTGTGTCGCGCATGTCGCTGGCCGATCGCGCCACCATCGCCAACATGGCTCCCGAGTATGGAGCCACTATGGGTTACTTCCCTGTCGATAAAGAAACCTTGAATTTCATGCTCCGCACCGGTCGCAGCAAGCAGCTGGTAGATCTCGTCGAACGGTACATGAAGGAACAGGGACTCTTCCGAACCGATGATCAGAAACCTCTCAATTACTCAAAGGTGCTCAAACTGGATTTGAGCAGCATCGAGCCAGCGGTAGCGGGGCCTAAACGTCCTCAGGATCGTGTTGCCCTTACTCAGGTGAAGACTTCCTTTGAAAAATCGCTCACTGATCCGATCGCTCAGCGAGGTTTCGGCCTCACCAACGAACAGCTATCGGCCACCGGCCACGTTCAGGATAACGGCCACTCGACCGATATCCATCACGGTGCTGTGGTCATTGCGGCGATCACTAGTTGCACCAACACCAGCAATCCATCAGTGATGCTTGGTGCCGGTCTGCTTGCCAAGAAAGCCGTTGCTCGGGGATTGAAGGTTCAATCCTTCGTCAAGACAAGCCTCGCTCCTGGATCGCGCGTGGTTACCGATTACCTGGAAAAAGCTGGCGTCATGGATTCGCTGGAAAAACTCGGTTTTAACGTAGTCGGCTACGGTTGCACCACGTGCATCGGCAACAGCGGTCCATTGCCTGATCACGTTGCCAAAGCGATTACCGATGGCAACCTGGTTGCTGCAGCAGTACTTTCAGGCAACCGCAACTTCGAAGGCCGCGTCAATCCACACACCAAAGCCAATTACTTAGCTAGCCCACCGCTAGTCGTCGCCTATGCTCTCGCAGGTCGAATGAATATCGACTTCGAAAAAGAGCCAATAGGCAACGACAATCATGGTAAGCCCGTTTACCTGCATGAGATTTGGCCCACGTCCGAAGAAGTGCACCAGACCGTCGAGAAAAGTGTGTTGCCTGACATGTTTGTCAAGCAATACTCCGGCGCTTTCACTAGCAACGAAAAATGGAACGCTATCGAGATTACCACCGGCGAACGTTATCGCTGGAATGAATCGAGTACCTATATTCAGCGTCCACCGTTCCTTGAGGGTATCACGCCCGAAGTTGGATCGATTGGGCCAATCCGTGGAGCCAAAGTGCTCGCGCTGCTCGGAGACTCCATCACCACGGACCATATTTCACCCGCAGGCTCCATTGCCAAAGATGGCCCTGCTGGTCGATTCCTGCAACAGGCAGGTGTTGGTCCACGTGATTTCAACAGCTACGGCGCTCGCCGCGGCAACGACCGAATCATGGTGCGAGGTACCTTTGCGAACATCCGTATTCGAAATCAAGTCGCCCCAGGTACTGAAGGTGGTGTCACCCGCTACCTACCAACCGGTGAAGTAATGTCGATTTACGATGCCGCGATGAAATACAAAGAGACCAACACGCCACTGATCGTTCTTGCCGGTGCCGAATACGGCACTGGATCAAGTCGCGACTGGGCCGCCAAGGGAACTTTGTTGCTCGGCATTCGAGCCGTTATCGCCGTGAGCTACGAGCGTATTCATCGCAGCAACCTGGTCGGAATGGGCGTTCTACCGCTCCAGTTCCTACCAGGACAGTCCGCTCAATCCCTCGGCCTGACCGGTGAAGAGACAATCAGTATTGAAGGACTCGATGATAAACTACAACCACGTAGCTCATTGACCGTCACTGCAACCGCTCCTAACGGATCATCCAAGTCGTTCGAAGTCCTGGTCCGAATCGACACACCTGTTGAAATCGATTACTATCGCAACGGTGGTATCCTTCCAACCGTACTTCGCAAGTTGGCCAGCAGCTAACGCGGCTCGCCTGGAAGATTTATTTGAAAATGACAAACCCGCGTCCGTTCATCGAAACGGATGCGGGTTTTTTCATGATTTACAAAACACGACTTGGCTCACAGCCCAGCCGCCATACCTACCAGACGAGCTACGTAGCTCATCCTCTCAAAATCTCCTTCATTGAAGCGATCCAACCCTAGCATTTCCAAGCCGATACCTCGCTTGACCTGACTGCGGCAACATGATTCTTTGCTAAAATACTGCTCCAACCACAGACCTCTGAATTCAGCGCCACACGAAATGGAACTCCGTACCATGGCAAGTTGGAATCGCTTGGCAAAAATCAATTCGCGTATTTGGATTACATTCCTTATCGTCGATTCCATTCTGCTAGCTTGCGCACTCGGATGGCTTTATCGAGACAAACTCTTTAGCCCCTTCGAACAGAACCCTGCGCAACTGCGCGCGGCTCTCGACCAAACCGAAAATGCCCTCGGTCTCCTAGAAAACGAACGCTACGAAGAATCGGCAAACCTTTTAGAATCCCTTATCAAACAACATCCAGAGGATGGCTCTATCGCTATCAATCTAGCGATTGCCCGACTCGGTATAGCTCAGAAAACTCAAGAGGAAATCCAAGGCTCTGAAAAACTTAATGAACAACAACGCGAATCGCTACGAACACAACTTCCCAGTTTGCTCAGCACGGCCCAAGCCGCTGCGACTCGCGCCATCGAACTAGCACCAACACAACCTGAACCTTATCGCATCGCCACGCTGGGCAAACTGGAACAAGCAAAGCTCTACGAGTACCCACAAGATGCTGAGGTGAAACGCGCTGCAGTCGCTGGTATTCTCGAAGCTTTTAAACAGGTCCCCGGAGATTCTGTACTCACAGTCAAACTGCTTGATCTCGCTGAAGAATTAGCCGCTGAATCACCAGATCTTTCCCAGCAAGCTGCTGATGCTGCCTTAACCGCCTGGAAAAAACTACCTCGAAATTTGTTCTTGCTGCAAGCAGCCGGACAAGCCCTTATCACTATCAACGATGCGCGAATCGGCGAACTGATTGAGCCTTCGGAGGAATTAGCTAAGCCCTTCATGGATCAAATCAATGCCAATGCATCAGGCCGCGATCCTCTCGCCAATATTCAAAAAGCAAAAGAGCAAATCGCAGCTGGCAATTTGAAAGAAGCAGAAGTCGCATTGCGAGAATGGTTCAACTTACTTCGTGGTACCGCATCATTTTTACCAGATAAACGGATCGCCGATCCCAACCTGCTTTCGATGATCTCGCTCGATGGTGTCAATCGCTGGCGCGTATTGCTTTCGAATCTCGAACCAAACAAAAGTGCCAATGAAACTGCACCTGCCCTTCAATTAACGGAAACACCACTCCCACCACTTAACGATGCTACAACGCCAATTCGCTACGCAATTTGGTATGATTTTGATCTCGATCTAACGCCTGATGTTGCTTGGATACAGGGCGATCAACTGCGTGTCGCTAAGCTCCCAACCAAGGAGAACAATAAGTGGGAAGTGTTGTCTTCGATCCAAGTTGATTCAGCGACGAGTATCCTCTACCCGATCGATCTGTTTGGTGTTGTCGCCGGTGAACAACCCAAACTCTCGGCTGACCAATCCAAGCTGAAAGCAGCCTCGGAAGCAGGTGGCGATCAAAACGAAGCGACAGCTATTATCGATCGACGCCACGACACCTTTCAGGATCTGGTGCTGCTCAGCCCCAAGGGCATCCAAGTAGTGACGACTCAGCCTAAAGAACCTAATTCGCTGGATCGAATTCTAATTCAAACCGCTACGCCAACAGGCCTCGAAGGAATCACCGGCGCTACACGAATTGAGCCCATCGACTGGGATGCCGATGGCGATCTAGATCTAGCCATTCTCGCGAACTCGAAAATCCAGCTTTGGCAAAACAATGGCAATCGTACTTTCGTATCACTCGACGCCTGGAGCACCCTGCTTCCCGATTCCGTGACAGCCACTTCGCTGGTAGCCTGCGATTACGATCGCGATCTCGATCTCGATTTACTGATCAGTTGCCAAGAAGAAAAAACGTTCGGTGTACTGGAAAATTTGTTGCATAGCCAATTTCGTTGGCGAGCCTTGGAAGGAACTTGGCAACAGCTCGGACAAGCATCGGACTTAGCAGTTGCAGAACTTGACGGCAATGCATCCTGGGACTGGAGTGTAATTACTCCGCGAGGTCTTCAGTCGCTCCTCACTCGAACTCCAGCGATTGGACAAGTTGATGGAACCAATGTGCAATCGGTTGAATTGAAATCAGCGAATCAGCAAGCCGCGATTGCAGACCTCAACAACGATAGCTGGAACGATGCTGTAGTGTGGGGAACGAGTGGTGTTACAACGATTGCCGGAGCAGGTAAAGGTTTATTTGGATCTAACAGTCAAGAAACCACCACAATTCTGCAAGACCAAAACATTCACAGTGTTTCTATCGCCGATAGCGCTCGCAATGGTCAGCTTGCTCTTCTCATCGCGACCGATCAAGGATTGAAACATTATGTCGCAAATCCCGCTTCTCCCTCCGGCTATATGGAAGTTCGACTCAAGGGAATCGACGACGTTAACGGTGGAGGTCGCATCAATCAATATGCGACAGGATCGGTGCTGGAACTTCGCGCTGGTGAGCGCTATATGGCCCATGTCGTCCGCAATCCGATGACTCACTTCGGCCTCGGTTCCGTCAAAAAAGGGAATACCCTGCGAGTTATCTTTAGCAACGGATTAACTCAGAGTGTCATTAATCCTCCGGTCAACTCAATGATCGAAGAAAAACAAGCTCCTAAAGGCTCTTGTCCGTTTCTGTATGGATGGGATGGTGAAAAGTTTGTGATGATCACCGATCTCCTTTGGAACGCACCACTCGGATTGCAGATCGCTCGCGGTAAGGTGCTGCCTGATCGCCGTTGGGAATACATTCTGCTTCCCGCCGAAAAGATGCAACCGAAAGATGGAAATTATGAATTGCGAATCACTGAGGAATTATGGGAGGCCGCGTATTTTGACGAAGTGCGTCTCATCGCTATCGATCATCCTGCAGATACGGAAGTGTTTACCAACGAAAAAGTTGGTCCACCCGATATCGCTTCACCAAAAATTTTTACAGCAACGAATAAACTCCATCCTGACAAAGCGATCGATTCCGCAGGACGCGACTGGACGGAAGCGGTTTCCAAGCGAGATGCCGTCTATGCTCGAGGATTCACCCAAGCCTATTGTCAGGGACTGGTTAACAAACATTTCGTTGAACTCGATTTCGGAAAGATTCCGCCACATCAATCGATGCAGTTGATTTTGACCGGCTGGCTTT
>JBEGUT010000210.1:0-6848 GCA_041178745.1 Planctomycetota bacterium
ATGGTTATTTGGTTCGTCCAGAATTAATAATTCAGGTTTCGACAGCAACACACAAGCGAGCATCAATCGGTTCTGCTGACCACCGCTTAGCTTACTGGCAGGCTTATCATTATCGGCTGGTGAGAATCCTAATCCTTGCAGCACTCGCTCGACACGATGCTGCCAGTTGTAAGCATCCTCAAGAAGGATTTGTGATTGCAGCTTTTCGTAATCCGCGAGCAAGCGTTCGTGCTCCTGCGGATTCGATGTCGCTGCAAGAAGTGCCGCGACTCTTTCGCTTTCCCCAAGTAGCGATGGGATATTTCCCAAGGCGCTAATCGCTTCCGACCAAACCGTCGAGCCGTCAGGGAAGTGAGCATGCTGCTTCACATAGCCAATTCGTACCCCCCCCGACACTTCTGTATCTCCGCCGTCAGGCCCCTGCTCGCCGGTAAGGATTCGCAGCAACGTGGTTTTTCCAGCACCATTTGGCCCCACCAACGCCAAGCGATCACCGGCGCGTATTTCCAGGCAAGCACCATCTAAGATGGTCTTATCACCAAAGGTCTTGGACAAGTTCTGGGCAGATAGATACAACATAAAGGGAATTGTAACCCGCAACCCCTCGTTCGACAGGGGGATTTGTCCTTAAGACACTCAGGGATTACCAATTTCAAAGCCCATTTTCCGATCCTGGATAACCCTATGCTCCACCTGCAAAGCTCTTCTACCGAAGGCTGGTACCAACGGATTGAACCCCACCTCGAAGAAGTTCTTATAGATCACGCCCATTGCGAACATAAAGCGGCCGCGACGGCTATGAGCTTGCTCGGTTCGTATATCGAGTACCGAGAACTCTGCGAGGAAATGACACGTATTATCCAGGAAGAACTCGAACACTTTCACATGGTGCTTGAACTGCTCGCCAAACGCGGAATACGCTTCCGTTTACAGCGCCCTGGTACTTACGGACGTGAACTGAATAAACTGGTTCGCACCAACGAGCCTCACCGAGCCGTCGATCGACTACTGATCGCAAGCCTGATCGAGGCCCGTAGCTGCCAACGCTTTGACTTGCTAAGCCGCCATGTCCCGGACCCTGAACTGGCGCAATTCTACGGCTCTCTGTTTGAATCTGAAGCTCGCCACCACACGACCTACGTCCGACTTGCTAAGCTGTTTGCGCCTGCGGAAGAAGTAAAGTCGCGTCTCGAGGAACTCTCCGCAGCAGAAACGGAGATCATTGCGTTGGGGCATTCGCTTCCTCGCATGCACTCGTGACGAACCTGTTTTTGTCAATTTCCCGATCTATTTCGCCTTGCCTATAAAATCGATTACGTTTCCCCTGTAACTTTTGACCCTTTCACCTATCCTCCTACGATGACCACCGAACCTCTTTCATCGCTCCTCGCCCCTTACGAAATCTACATTCAAGGTCTGCAGCGCGCCGGTCAACAGCTTTGGTCAAGAGGTTGGTCGCTAGGTACCAGCAGCAACTATAGCTGTGTCGTTAACAACGAGCCAAAGATATTGCTCGTAACCGCCAGCGGGATGGATAAAGGTCATCTTAAGCCAAACGACTTTGTGCTGGTCGATCAAGCAGGTCGCCCCACAGAAGCCAATCAACCCAAGTCATCCGCCGAAACTATGCTGCACTGCGTCGCCGTTGAAATGGGAGCCGGCGCTGTCCTGCACACACACAGCCCCTGGGCAACGGTACTCTCCGAACACTTTGCCAATCAAGGAGGAATCGAAATCGCAGGCTTTGAAATGCTCAAAGGCTTGCAAGGAATTACGACTCATCAATCGCGAATCTGGCTTCCGATTTTTGACAACACCCAAAACATCCCTGAACTCGCTGAAGAAGTTCGCAAGTATGTCGCCAATCCTCAAAACCCACCACTCTACGGCTACTTGATTCGCCGCCATGGAATGTACACCTGGGGTAATTCATTGGCCGATGCGATTCGACACTTAGAAGTACTCGAGTTTCTACTGGAGTGCCTAGGTCGACAAATCTCCATTCGCTAATTCACGAAATTATTATCTACATGCCAACATCGAACGAGCCATCTGGTGCCAAATCATGCCTCATCGAAGCTTGCGTCAGCACGGTACGAGATGCCATCGATGCCCAAGCATGTGGAGCCGATCGCCTGGAGCTTTCTGCGGCTCTTGAGGTCGATGGCGTTACACCCTCGATCGGATTACTGAAAGAAGTTATCTCGTCGGTTCAGATCCCTGTTGTCGCTTTGGTAAGAATTCGCAGTGGCAACTTTATCTACAACGCGCACGAAATCCGCGCCATGCTATGGGATGCTGCAAAACTTGTTGAACTCGGCGCTGCTGCGATCGCTGTAGGCTGCCTAACCATAGAGCGAACGCTAGATCTAAAAGCGATGAACGAGTTCTCTAGATTACTGGGAGGTGAGCGATGCGTTTGCCACCGGGCTTTCGATGCATGCCGCGATTTACCGTCAACCGCCCAGCAATTGATCGATCTGGGCTATCGTCGCATTCTCACCTCTGGCGGCGCTTCAACCGCCATGGCAGGTGCTCAAGTACTCCGATCCTTGCGTGAATCCACGCAGCGCAAGATAGAACTCTTGGCCGCCGGTGGAATCCATCCTGCCCACTTGAAAGATTTTCTTCATCTTAGTCATTGCGATCAGGTCCACGGATCTTTTCGCCAGAGAGGGAAAGAGAACGAGCCTCCGCAACTTGACAAGCAATTACTGCAGCAAGCATGTCAGCTTGTCGCTAGCTAGAACTATCTAGAATCTGCTTGCACAGCTCCTGCACTCGTCGCGGGTCGGCATTGGGATTCTTCTTCTTGGCTTGTCCGATCAGAGCTCCAAGGGCCTTGGCATTGCCACCTTTGTACTCCGATACAGCTTTCTGATTTTCGGCCAATAGCTGTCGACACAACTCCATCAGCTCATCATCACCAACCGACTTGATTCCCAAAGCCTCGATCGCCGCTGCGACCGTCAAATTTTTGTCCTCTAACATCCGAGCGAAAATTTCTTTACCTCGTGTCGTATCGATGCTTCCAGACTCGATCGCTTTGGTTAACTCTGCAAGTCGCACCGCCGAAAAGCCTAGATCTGTCAAACTCTGCTGACGCTCGTTGAGCAATCTCAAGATGTCCTGCTGAATCCAGGAACTGGCTCGCTTCGGTGGTGCCCCCGCAACAACCGCTTGCTCAAAATACTCAACCAACTCGCGTCCCTGCGATACAATCACATCGCTGTCGTACTCTTTGAGATCATACTGAGTCACTAATCTCGCCCGAATCGCAGCAGGCAATTCACCCAGAGTCTCTTTCGCTGAATCAAGTTCTGATTTGCTCAGGGTAACAGGTACTAAATCAGGGCAAGGGAAGTATCGATAATCGCTCGACTCCTCCTTCTCACGCTGCAGGATCGTCACTCCCTGTGCATCATCCCAACCGCGTGTCTGCTTAGGTCTTCCACCCAAGGCAATACCATCTCGCTTCCACTGATCGTATTGCCGAGCCGATTCGTAAACGAGGGCTCGCTCAACAGCGCGGAATGAATTGAGATTCTTGATCTCGGTAATCGGTGTCGCCACCATCTTACCATCGACGGGAATATGCAAGTTCACGTTTGCATCAGCGCGCAAACTACCTTCTTGCATATTGCAATCCGACACATCTAAGTAGAGAAGCAACAAACGCAGATCGGTCAAAAAGACTTTCGCTTCCTGCGGACTTCGGATATCAGGCTCAGTGACAATTTCCAGAAGCGGAGTACCGGCACGATTGAGGTCGATACGACTATCGGCTTTCCCTTGCGATTCATCGTGCATACTCTTGCCCGCATCCTCTTCTAAGTGAGCTCGAATCAATCGAACTCGCTTCGGCTCGAAGGCACCCTTGCTATCGCGAATATCGAGAAAACCTCTCGAACAGATTGGCAAATCAAACTGGCTAGTCTGATAGCCTTTAGGAAGATCAGGGTAAAAATAGTTCTTGCGATCCCACTTGGTGAATGGGGCGATATCGCATTGAAGCGCCAAGCCGGTCCTGACCGCTAACTCAATCGCTCGGCGATTAAGCACTGGCAACGCGCCCGGCAAGCCTAGGCAAACAGGACAGACCTGCGTGTTAGGTGGCTGTCCAAATAGCGTGCTACATCGACAAAACAGCTTGGTGTTTGTCTTCAGCTGAACGTGCACTTCCAAACCGATGATCAAAGTGTAGGGTGAAGCGTTCATATGACACTTGCCGGCATCGGCTTCCAATTTATAGCCTGCTGATATTTGTGGCCTACTTGCAAGACGAAACAGTCATCCAAAGGTCGCCCCTGGAACTGCACACCTATCGGCAACCCCGATGAACTGTGACCACAAGGAATTGATAACGCAGGTAGCCCAGCCAGATTAGCTCCCACGGTATACAAATCACCTAAATACATCTGCACGGGATCATTCAACTTTTCGCCGATACGAAATGCCGTCGTCGGGGTGGTAGGACCAACCAACAAATCCACCTGCTCAAATGCTTTATCAAAGTCTTGTCGAATCAATCGACGAACCTTCAACGCCTTCAGGTAATAAGCATCGTAATAACCCGCACTCAACGCATACGTACCAAGCATGATGCGGCGTTTCACTTCCGCTCCAAAACCTTCCGATCGAGTTCGGCAGTACATATCGACCAACGGAGAAGAATCACCCGCGTCAGCACTGCCGCCCTTAGGAGCAACAGTCGCTTCCGCTCTAAACCCGAAATGCGCTCCATCGAACCGCGAGAGATTACTACTCGCTTCGCACGGAGCAATCACATAGTACGTTGGTACCCATACCTTGGAATGTGGTAGCGACACTTCACAGATCTCAGCTCCGCAATCCTTGAGCACTTCCAAGGTTTTCTCAACCGCCTGGCGAATTTCAGAATCGAGCCCAGCATCCTCGATCTGCTCGCGCACAACACCCACTCTAAAACTTTTTCGAGGCTCCAACAACGATGCTGCAAATGCGGGCTTCTCGTGTGGTAGCGAAGTGCTATCGCGATGATCGTGCCCCGCTAAAACATCCATCGCCAACGCAAGATCTTCGACCGTATGAGCCATTGGGCCAATCTGATCAAGACTACTTGCGAACGCCACCAAACCATAACGACTGATTCGACCATACGTGGGCTTAAAGCCACTCACACCACAAAACGCTGCAGGCTGACGAATCGATCCACCTGTGTCTGTTCCCAACGAAAGTGGAGCCAGGCCAGCGGCCAAACATGCTGCCGAACCACCACTGCTACCACCAGGCGTCCGCTGCAAATCCCACGGGTTGCGAGTGATTCCGTAAAAACTTGTCTCTGTCGAACCACCCATCGCGAATTCATCGAGGTTGGTCTTACCCAGCCACGGCATATGTGACCGCCGCATGCTTGTCACTACCGTTGCGTCGTAAGGGGACATATAGCCCTTGCCAAACTTCGAACCGCAAGTGGTTGGTAGATCGGTCGTGCAGAGCAAATCCTTAACAGCGACTGGCACTCCAGCCAATGGCCCCAAAGACTCACCGCTCATGCGCAACTTGTCCACTTCGGCAGCTTGCTTAAGGGTCAACTCTTCGGAAACCGAAATGAACGCTTGAACCTTGGGATCCAACAACGAAATTCGGTTTAGAAAATATTTTGCGAGCTCAACGGCGCTGATGGCGCGATTAGAAAGTTGTCTTGAAAGCTCGGCTGCAGAAGTCGCGCACCAATCCATAGGATTTACCCCAGCACGGCCGGTACTCGAAAACACTCCTCATCATGATCCGGACTATTGGCCAAAGCCTGCTCTCGACTCAGTCCGTTTCGAACCTGATCGTCTGCCAAAACATTCGTCAGCTCAATCGCATGCACCATGGGCTCGACACCCGAGGTATCAACGCCCTGTAGCTGGTCTACGAATTCGACAATTGCCTTCATCTGAACGGAATAACTCTCAAGTTCCGTTTCACTTAATTGCAAACGGGCCAGATGAGCGACACGCTGAATGTCCGTCGACGAAATAGACATTTCGCTAGAGACTGGTTAGCTGTGAGACACAGGCAACTGGAAAGGCTTCTGCTTCACGGTCTTGCGCACTCGACCACTCTTTAGACACTGAGTGCAAACCATCAACGATGTGTTGGTTCCATTTGGAAGGGTGCAACGAACTCTCTGAAGATTGGGCTTAAATTGCCGGCGAGTAATACCGGTAACCTTGGTACCGACACCACCGAGGTACTTCGCTTTACCGCGAGTTTCTACCTGATTGCCCATCTGAGCGGTCTTGCCGCAAACGTTACATGCGCGAGCCATGGCACTGCCTCAATCTAATAAAAACATGATTCGAGTGGTGGAGTATATCGCCCTGTCCCCAACAGGCAACCTCAATTCCCTGCCCCTGGCGAATTCAACATTCGCGGAAAGGGGAAAATAACCCACAATAGCGTACCCCAACAGGGGATTTCTGCCCGAATTCGCTCTTCTGCCCACCATCGGTTCACCAGACTTTCCTTCGTTAGACATTCCAGGTTGGCTGTTGAGGGAAATCCGCTTTCATTTTCGTGGTTTCGGGAAGGCTGCGTTTCCAGGGTAGAACCTCAGTAAGGAGTCATAATGTCGCCATCGGTCTTTTACTGTTTTGGACCTGCGGATGCCGTAAAGGCCACCAGACGGCTCGGACTGGCCAATAACAACCACTTATCGCTGAGCACCAAATTCCCACCCTCGCTTGCTCGGCTAGCCAAGTCGATCGCTTCTTTCTTGTCGACGCCCCACTTACCGTCCATCTTTAGCATCTTTCGCCCCAAAACGTGAATGCGATTTTCCGTTGGGAAAAAAATCAGTTCTTTGGAAACCCACGGCC
>JBEGUT010000211.1:0-6834 GCA_041178745.1 Planctomycetota bacterium
CCTTCACCTTGGATGCTGTGATAAATCTCGGCAATCCGCAAACCAAGGCCCCTTTTTCATCGCGGTAGATCGTGCCAGAATAGGGTGGAGTTCATAAAACAAACCCTGCTAAACGTTTGTATCAAAATTATTCATTATTCGGGAGAGGTCTCCGGCGTGTCTAAACCAAATCGGGATCAGTTGGAAGTTTTCGATAATTCATATCCAGGTCGAGATTACGAGATTGTGATTCGTTGTCCAGAGTTCACTTCGGTGTGTCCCAAGACAGGTCAACCCGATTTCGGAGAACTGATTTTCACCTATGTACCCGATAAGAAAATCGTGGAACTTAAAAGCTTGAAGCTTTATCTGCAAGCGTTTCGCAATGAAGGTATTTTCTACGAAAACGTAACAAATTGTATTCTCGACGACTTTATCGCGATGACAGAACCTAAGTCTGCGACCTTGGTCAGCAATTGGGGGCCACGCGGTGGTATCTCTTCGGTAATAACGGCCAGCTACAAGAAATCGAAACCTGCTGGTTGAAACGATGTTGGCAAGCCAACACGATAGCCAGTAGCGTTATTCTCTCCCATCGCTTTGCTACGAGTCTCCTTCAATCGAACGAACCTCAACGATCACGAGCTATAAACCATGACCCAACCCAAAGTGCTTCTGAGTGGATTTAGTGATGAGGCCGCAATCAACAAAACTGCTGTCGAGCAACTGGCGGCATTCGCAGCGATTGGTCTGAAGTACCATTCGCTAAGATTCATTGATGTCGGGGAGGGGATTAAAAACGTGATGCTTCTCACCAAGGGAGAGATTCAAAAGTTACGAGCGATGCAAAAGGAATATGGCATCTCGGTTTCGTCGATTGGCTCGCCGATTGGTAAAGTCAAATTGTTGGACATTGATGATGGTACGACCAATCGTTACGTACCATTTAAACAATATCTAGAGAAGGACGTGAAGAAAGCGTGCCAGTTAGCGCAGGCATTTGAAACCAAATTGATCCGAGGGTTTTCTTTCTATCATCCCAAAGGGAAAAATCCGTCGGACTATTTGCCTCAAGTGGTTGATCAGTTGGGAAAGATTACCGAGCTATGCGATTCCGAAGGGATCATTTTCGGCTTGGAAGTTGAAGCGAATTTGGTGGGGCAGACTGGTAAGCTTTTGGCAGAGATTCATCGTCAAGTAAAGCATCCGGCAATGATGCTGATCTTCGATGGTGCAAACTTGGTTTGCCAAGGAATGACTCCTGATGAAGTTTTTGCAGAATACTTGGCGATGAAGCCAGGATTGGGCTGGGTTCATATCAAAGATTATCGTCACAGCAGTGCTTCACAAAGGCTTGCGCACATCGACGAGGCATCTTTGAAAAACTTTGTTCCGGCGGATGTTGGAGACACCGGCCATGAAGCAATTCTCCGCGATCTTGCGCAGGAACTTCCGAAGCTTGAAAAGAAGTTGGCCAAGCGTGGTGTTCCAGGTGTGTTTTTAGATTTGGAACCGCACGTTAAGGGTGGTGGCCAGTTCGGCGGTTTCAGCGGCCCGGACGGTTTCGGCGTGGCACTACGGGGCCTCTGCAAAGTGCTCGACTACGTCGGAATCGATTATCATTTGCGCAACTTTGACGATATTCTGGCCTCTAGAGCCTAAGTGGGTTCTTTTGGGGGGGCATTAGGGTGTGGAAAGATTGCAATCAGGCTCTTCTTGCGATAGTCTGAAGAGTGGTTGTGATGATGAATTCCTCCCTGATGGTACCCGCCATGGATGTCCTAAAAGCCCGCCTCATTCCGGTCTGTTTGATCGCACTTTCAGCATTGCCTGCAAGTTGGTTGAAAGGGGAAGAAACATCCCCAACGCCGCCAACGCCGGCGGAGGTTGCTTCCTTCGAGAGCCAAGTGACCGGCATCGAAGTTTTCCCTTCCGAAATTTCTCTTAGGGGCCAACTCGATTATCGACAGTTGATGGTAACAGGTTTGTTGCCTCAAGGCTTAACGGTTGACCTAACACGGGTTTGCCAAATCGAAGCAGGTGGTGGTGCTATTCGTGTGCTACCGAGCGGACGCATCGAACCAGTAAGCAATGGAACCCAAACTCTGATTGTGCGTTATGGTGCTTTTACCAAACAGATACCAGTTCAAGTTCAAGAGGCGGAGAATCTTGGAGTTGTTAACTTTCTGAAAGATGTGCAACCCGTCATGGGAAGGCTTGGTTGCAATCAAGGAACATGCCACGGCGCTGCTGATGGTAAAGCTGGATTCAAACTGTCGCTTCGCGGTTACGATGCGATCGCAGATCACATGAGTTTGGTGGATGACATCGCAGGTCGCCGCATGAATCGTGCAGCGCCGGAACGCAGTTTGATGCTGCTCAAGCCAACCGGTGAGGTGCCTCATGCCGGTGGCGCTCTAATGAAGACAACCGACCGTAGCTATAAAGTTCTTAAAGCTTGGATCGCCGCTGGAGTGCCTTTGGATTTGAATATCGCGCGTGTTGACCGTATCGAAGTATTCCCACAAAACCCAGTTTTGCCAGAGGCCGCAAAAGCTCAGCAAATGGTGGTTCTTGCTCACTACAGCGATGGGGCGATTCGTGATGTTACGGCTGAAGCGTTCGTGGAAAGCGGCAATATCGAAGTACTTGCTGCTGAACCCAATGGGGTCGTCAAGTTGTTACGTCGTGGCGAAGCACCTGTGCTCGTTCGCTACGAGGGTCGTTACGTGGCCACGACATTGACCGTGATGGGTAAAAAGTCCGACACACCTTGGGTCGATGTACCGCAGTACAACTACATTGACCAGTTGGTCGATGAAAAGCTAAAGCGTATTCAAGTTGTACCGAGTGGATTGTGTACAGACGAAGAATTCATCCGCCGAATCTATCTTGATTTGACCGGTACTGTACCGAGTGTTGCTGATATCGAATCGTTCGTGAAAGATGCTCGTCCATCACGCGAAAAACGCGATGCTTTGGTAGATCAATTGATCGGTAGTCAGGAATTTATTGAGTCTTGGACCAATAAGTGGTCGGATCTCTTGCAGGTCAACCGAAAGTTTCTTGGCGAGTCAGGGGCTTCGGCCTTCCGCGCGTGGATCCGTCAGCAGGTCGCCGAAAATCGTCCCTACGATCAGTTTGCAAAAGAGATTCTGCTGGCTAGCGGAAGCAACCTGCAAACTCCACCTGCATCGTATTACAAGATTCTGCGTGATCCATTGGAATTGATGGAAAACACGACCCATCTGTTTTTGGCTATTCGCTTCAATTGCAATCGCTGTCACGACCATCCATTTGAACGCTGGACGCAGGATCAATACTACGACCTCGCGGCATTCTTTGCGGACGTGGCGATGAAGGAAGATCCCCGTTTCAGCGGTCAGTTTGTGGGTGGTACTGCGGTGATGGGAGCTCAGCCTCTGGTCGAAGTGATCTTTGATCGCCAAGGTGGTCAAGTAAAGAATGAACGAACAGGGAAAGTTGTTGAGCCCAACTTTCCCTATCAGTTCACTGCCTCGGTGGCTGCTTCCGGAAATGGTGAAACGCTGCAATCGTTGACACGCCGTCAGAAGTTGGCAGATTGGTTGACTTCGAAGGAAAACCCTTACTTTGCCAAGAGTTATGTGAATCGAATTTGGAGCTATATGCTTGGAGTTGGAATCATCGAGCCGGTCGACGATATCCGCGCAGGCAATCCTCCTACTAATCCCGCGCTATTGGAAGCATTGACCAAGGATTTTATTGACCACGGTTTTGATACGCGGCATCTGATTGCGACGATCTGTAAGTCGCGTAGTTATCAGTTAACGCTGCAAACCAATCCGAGCAATGTCGAAGACACGATCAATTATTCACATGCAATCGCGCGGCGATTACCGGCTGAAGTTTTGTACGATGCGATTTACAAAGCGACTGGGGCGACAACTCGAATCGGCAATTTGCCACCGGGTACTCGAGCAGCTGAACTACCCGATGCCGGTATCAGTCTTCCTTTCCTCGACGACTTTGGACGACCGGTTCGAGAAAGCGCATGCGAATGCGAGCGATCGAGTGGCGTGGTTCTAGGGCCTATCATCAAGCTGGTAAACGGTGATACCGTTGCTGCAGCATTGACTCAACCCGATTCCGAGTTGAACAAGATGGTCACTTCGGAAACGGACGACAAAAAATTAATCGACAATGTGTTCCTGCGTTTCTTGGGACGATTACCAACTGCTCAGGAAGCGACTGTCGCAGTGGAATCCTTGCAAGCACCAGGTAAGGAACTGTCCGACATGGAAGCGAAGGTCGCTGAATTCGAAAAAAGCGTTCTTCGGGATCGAGTAACGCAGTGGGCGGGAAGCTTAGTGCTTGAGCCAAACTGGGAACCGATTACATGGACCGACGCTCAGTCAGCCGCAGGCGCTACACTCGCTCCACAGCAAGATGGTTCGTTCCTTGTCACAGGTAATTTGGCACTCGATAAATACATCCTGCGTACAAAGGTAAATAAACTCTCTGCACTGAGAATCGAGGCCTTAACCGATCCTTCGTTGCCGGCACAGGGACCTGGCCGTGCAACCGACGGAAACTTTGTTCTAAGCGAACTCGTAGTAAAAGCTTCCCCCGAAGATCGCCCGAACGAGGTCGTAACTATCCCCTTGGTCGAGCCACAGGCTGACTTTAGCCAGGAAAACTACGACGTTAAGGGAGCAATCGACGGTAACACCGGTAGCGGTTGGGCCATCGCGTCACAGATGGGTAAGAACCATGAAGCTATCTTCTTACTCTCAGAAGCGTTGTCGGGAGATAAACCATGGATCGTGACCGTGGAACTGGATCAACAATTCGGAAGCAAGCAACATACCCTTGGCAAGTTCCGTATAACACACTCGCAGCAAATCGGTAAATTTGTCAGAGGCTTAGATCAGGCATTGGTGGCGGCGATTAAAACTCCAGTTGATCAACGTACGGATGAGCATTGGAATCTTCTGAAAACGGCTTATGCTCCCCTGGATCCAGAGTGGCAGAAGATGCAGGAATCTTTAAAGCAGATTCAATTTGAAAGCAGCAATCGTCGAATAGTTGGTGTTCAAGATTTGGCTTGGGCCTTGATCAACAGTCCCGCATTTTTGTTCAACCGCTAAGCATCGACTTAGTTCGCAATTAATGCCGCGCTGATTTACGATCACGTTTTGAAGCCAAGAATTAATAGCCTCACTTATCTGCAAGGTTAGGTGAGGCTTTTTGTTTGATCCATGGTAAGGATTTTAGGATGCGAAGATTGCCAGTGTTAGCGTTGTTTGGTTTGCTGACTTTATGCAGTTTCTTGGCATGCAAGGGGGATGAGCCTTTGCTAGATAGCAAGTCCCCAACCCTAGCGGTGACAGAGATCGACGGACTGAAGCTTAGTCATCCTGCCAACTTTAAAGTTACCAAGGTTGCATCGACACCTTTGGTGAAGTGGCCAATCTGTGCCGATGTCGGTCGCGATGGTCGGTTGTATATTGCGGAGTCATCTGGCAGTAATGCACCGGTCCAGCAGCAACTTCAAGAAAAGACGCATCGTATTGTCGTGCTTGATGATCGCGATCGCGATGGTCGGTACGATCATCGACAAGTATTCGCAGAGAAAATGATGTTCCCCGAGGGAATATTGTGTATCGATCGAGGCGTGCTGGTGTGTGCGCCACCGCAGATTTGGAAATTGCAAGACTTGGATGGTGACGGCACTGCCGAAGTACGCGAAGTCTGGTTTGATGCCAAAACGCTTACCGGATGTGCCAATGATTTACACGGACCCTATCGTGGTCCAGATGGTCTTATTTATTGGTGCAAAGGAGCGTTTGCCGAGCAGACTCATAAATTGGTGGATGGCCGCCAATTAGTGACCAAAGCATCTCATATTTTTCGGCGACCTCTCATGGGAGGCGAATTGGAATCGGTGATGACGGGTGGGATGGACAACCCGGTCGAAGTTGCGTTCGATCAGACGGGAAACATTTTTTTCACGAGCACTTTTGTGCAACATCCTGCTGGCGGTTTTCGAGATGGTCTGATGCATGCTGTTTATGGCGGTGTTTATGGTAAAGATCACAATGTTATCGATGGCCATCCCAAAACGGGAGACTTAATGCCGATCATGACTCATCTCGGTCCTGCGGCACCCGCAGGTGTTACGCGTGTTGAGTCCGATCTCTTAGAAACTTCTGACGCAGATACATTGCTTGTCGCTCAGTTCAACCTCCAAAAGATTTCGATGCATCGCTTAGAGATGTCCGGTGGAGGATTCAAAACGGTTGATAGTGATTTCCTGCGTGGTGATCGCCTTGAATTCCACCCAACGGACATTCTAAATGATGCCGATGGAAGTCTGTTGGCAATTGATACCGGAGGATGGTATCGCTTGTGTTGCCCAACCTCTCACTTGGATCAAAGTGTAGCGGAGGGTGGGATCTATCGTATTGAACGTGCCGACCGCACGATCGATCGTAACAATGATTGGATTGGAAAGGATATTCCATGGGAAACTATTGATTCAGCTGAAACGATTCCGTTGCTTACCGATTCAAGAAAACTAGTGCGTCAAGCTGCGCAGGATCGTCTTGTCGCGTTGGGTAATGATTCGGTAATGGCAATTAGGAAAACTATCGATGGTCCTTCTATAAGTCTGCAGCATCGCGTGTCGATGTTGTGGGTGCTCTCACGCATTGCCTCGGCGGACGCACAACAGATCATTCGCGAACAGATAGGTCGCGATGAGCCACGAGTTCGGCAAGTTGCTTTGCAAATCATGAGTACCTTACGAAGCAAAGATCCTGTACTAAAGGGCTTTACCGATGAAGGGATTGTATCGCCTCATGAATTAAGACT
>JBEGUT010000212.1:0-6831 GCA_041178745.1 Planctomycetota bacterium
TGTAAGACGCTCAGACAACGCCTGGAAATACATCGCACCAATCCAACCTGTGCTGCCTGCCACAACTCCTTGGATCCAATCGGCTTTGGCCTCGAAAATTTCGATGCCATTGGGCGTTATCGCGAGAAGGAAAATGATCTACCTATTGATGCCACCGGACAATGGATCAGTGGTGAAACATTTCAGGGAGCTCGCGACCTGAAGAAATTCCTCATGCAGCGGAAAGATCAATTCGTCCGACATTTCACGGTAAAGCTCTTAGGTTACGCACTGGGACGCGGCCTTGTGGACAGCGATTACTGCGTTGTCGACAACCTCGTTGCCGACCTGAAAGCTAACGATTACAAAATCCACACGCTGATCATGGGTATCCTGAAGAGTCCACCCATGCAACTAAGGCCACCGACCAACGTAGAACTCGCCAAGGATGCTAACGTCGCAAAACCTTAAAATGTAAAACGCAATAAAGGAGGTTTCGAAACCTCCACGACGAATAAGAATAGAGTCAAATAGTTTTCCTATAAAAGTAAGACAAAACGCCATGAACATTCTTCGAAACAAGACGCTCTCTCGTCGCACTCTGCTTCGTGGTGTCGGAGTTTCCTTGGCACTGCCTTGGCTGGAAGCGATGCAGCGACATCGGTTGCTTTCGGCTGATGAAACTAGCCAGGCAGCAAATCCTCCCGTTCGTATGGCCGTTCTCTTTATGCCCAACGGCGTCCCTCCTAAAAAATGGACACCGGAGCAAGAAGGATCCGATTTCAAATTATCACCGATCTTGGAGCCTCTAGCGGCACATCAAAAAGATCTACTGGTGCTAACCAATCTCTGGAATAAAAACAGTAATTCGGGTGACGGACATTATGTGAAGACAGCTGGAATCCTCACCAGCACAACGATCAATAAAACCGTCGGCGTCGACCTCAACTGCAACGGCGTGTCGATGGACCAAGTCGCTGCGCAAAAAATCGGGCACCTCACGCCGCTACCATCGATCGAACTGGGAATCGAACCTGTTGCTGTCGGAATCGATGGTGTGGTTGGTTACACTCGCGTCTATGGCGCCCACATCGCATGGCGCGGCCCCACCAGTCCACTAGCTAAAGAAATCAATCCCCGCCTTGCCTACGAACGTATCCTGCGTTCCGGCCAACAAGGTGGCGCAAGCCTCCAGGCGGATCGATCAGTACTCGATCTGGTTATGGAAGATGCTGCATCGCTCCAGGACAAGATCGGTGCCGACGATCGACGTCGCATCGATGAGTATCTCGAATCGGTTCGCTCACTCGAACAACGTATGTCGCGACTCGATAACGCGCAAGGACAATCGTGGAAGCCGCGAAGTTCTTACGACAGCGTCACGAAACCTAACGAAAAAATTCCTGAATCGCATCAAGAGCATTGTCGACTGATGATCGACCTGATGATCCTCGCATTCCAAACGGATACAACGCGAATTGCGACCTTTATGTTCGGAAACTCGGTCAGCAATATTAACTTCGCTTGGCTTGAAGGTGTATCGGATGCCCATCATTCTTTGTCGCATCATCAGAACGAAGAAGACAAACTTCGCCAATATGAACGCATCTCAAAATGGCATATCGAACAATATGCTTACATGATCGAACGCATGAAACAAATTCGCGATGGTGAAAAGACACTGCTGGAAAACTCGATGTTGATGTTCGGTAGCGATCTTCGCGATGGTAACGCCCATGATCCGCATAACCTTCCGATCGTGCTGGCTGGCCAAGCTGGTGGCCGCATCGAGACGGGACGCCACGTCTCCTTCGGTAAGAATACTCCGCTCGCCAACCTCTACGTCTCTATGCTCGACGCCTTGGGAACTCCGGTACCAAGCTTTGCTGATAGTACCGAATCTTTGCCAGGAGTTCTTAAGAGCTAGTGGTCAGCATCGTTTTGTAGTGGAGGCTGCTAAGCCTACTCTTTTGCTCAAAACGCTATCGAATCGTCACTTATAAATCACTACCAAAAAAACAACCGCTTCTTCTTTTCCAACATTTACCAACGCATGCTCGATGTCAGCTTGGTAGTTGGCCGAATCACCTAATTGCAATGTCTCTGTATCGCGTCCCGATTCGATTCGAACCGTACCTCGCTCGACCGTCAAAAACTCGCGAGTCCCTTGAAAGTGACCTGAACTGCGGAGCACACCGCGCGGCTCCAGTTGCACTTCGTAGAACTCGACGTCCTTTTCTAGATTCAGTGGACTTAGTGTCCGAATACGTACCAATCGATCCGAACGATAATGATAAGTACGATCCTCAGCGCGAATCACTTGAATAGCCGAACTGATGGCCGGTGATTCCACCAAATCCGCCAATGACATTCCGAACGCCTGCGCGATACGCAACGTAACTGCCAACGTAGGATTGGTCTGTTGTCGCTCGATCTGACTCAGCATCGACTTGGAAACACCACTGGCCGTCGCGAGCCGATCGAGAGACCATTGCCTCGCGGTTCGCAGTTGATTGACCCGCTCACCGAGATGCCGACTCAGCGCTTCGGCACGATCCCCCGCGGTCGCCGATTCCTCCAAACCGCTCGCTTGATCCTGCTCCGCTTCGGCAGTCTTGTCGGTTCTTTTCTTGACCCTTTTCTTGACCATCGAAATAACCTACCAAGAGATCCATGGTGATAGAAATAGCTTTCAAACCGAAGCTTGCCGGCCACCGACAACATCGATCTTGCCGTTTTTTCTTGCCGCCTAGAGATCGCCGTCTACCATATTGAACAACGATTCCAATATAGTATACACTGAAATGAATGGCGATCTGCGGACAATTTCCGCCCGATCACAAAATTCGATAACCCGATTTACACTGACTGAGCTTTTGAGCTTTTACCGAAGAGAGACTTCTGTGGCAGAGACGATGAAAGCACTGGTAAAACGGCACGCTGAACCTGGCCTTTGGCTCGAGGACGTCCCCATTCCCGAATACGGTATCAACGACGTTTTGATTCGCGTCGATCGAACCGGGATCTGCGGAACCGATCTCCATATCTACAAGTGGGATGCCTGGGCCCAAAAGACGATCCCAGTTCCGATGGTAGTGGGTCACGAGTTTGTCGGTGAGATCGTCGCAGTTGGTGACAACGTTCACGACTTCTTCCCAGGTGAAGTCGTCAGCGGTGAAGGTCACGTGGTTTGCGGTCGCTGCCGCAACTGCCTCGCCGGCCGACGTCATCTTTGTAAAGACACCCAGGGTGTTGGAGTCAATCGGCCGGGCGCTTTTGCGGAATACCTTGCCCTACCAATGTCGAACGTTTGGCATCATCGCCCTGACATCAATCGCGATGTTGCCTCGATCTTCGACCCTTTCGGCAACGCGGTACATACAGCGTTAACATTCAATGCATTGGGGGAAGATGTTCTCATCACAGGCGCTGGACCTATTGGCATTATGGCCGCTGCGATCGTGCGTCATGCCGGCGCACGGCATGTTGTCATCACAGACGTAAACCCATTCCGCCTTGAACTTGCAAGGAAAATGGGTGCTACGGTTGCCGTCGACACACGAACCAAGTCGCTTGCCGAAGTCCAAAAAGAACTCGGCATGAAAGAAGGCTTTGACATCGGACTGGAAATGTCGGGCAACCCTCAAGCTTTTCGCGATATGCTCTCCAACATGTGCCATGGCGGTAAGATCGCGATGCTGGGGATTCCAGCCGAACCGATCGAAATCGATTGGAATATCGTCGTCTTTAATATGCTCACAATCAAAGGTATCTACGGTCGAGAAATGTACGAGACGTGGTACATGATGTCCGTGATGCTAGAAAGCGGTTTAGATATCGAACCGGTCATCACTCATCGTTTTCATTATACGGAATTCGAAAAAGGCTTTGCCGCCATGAAGACGGGTCAATCAGGTAAGGTTATCCTCAACTGGCAATAGTCACTGAATTTATTTCACACCCTCTTTGTACAACGATCTCACTTAGGAACCGATGCCGATGATGGGGCCATTTACTGAACATCTACAGCAGACCCTGCAACAGATTCGCGATGCGGGAACGTACAAGAACGAACGTGTCATCGATACGCCACAAGATGCTCACATCCGCGTAACCGGCGGCCGAGAGGTGCTCAATATGTGCGCCAATAATTATCTCGGTCTCGCGGAACATCCTGAGATCATTAAGGCAGCCCATGAAGCACTGGACCGATGGGGATATGGTATGGCCAGCGTTCGCTTCATCTGCGGAACACAGGGGATCCACAAACAACTCGAATCTTCGATCTCTCAGTTCCTAGGCATGGATGATACGATTCTTTACAGCTCCTGTTTCGACGCCAACGGAGGTCTCTTTGAGACTCTTCTTGGACCTGAAGATGCCATTATCTCCGACGAGCTAAATCACGCGAGCATCATCGATGGCATCCGACTCTGTAAAGCTCAGCGATTCCGCTATCGCAATAACGACATGTCGGATTTGGAAGAGAAATTGAAAGAAGCTTCCTCGGCTCGCTATCGCATGATCGCAACCGACGGTGTCTTCTCCATGGATGGCTATATCGCCAATCTTCCAGCGGTCTGTGAACTCGCAGACAAATACAAGGCGATGGTCATGGTCGATGACTCCCACGCAGTCGGGTTCATGGGCAAGACGGGCCGAGGTACTCACGAACTTCATGGTGTTATGGATCGTATCGATGTCATGACCGGAACTCTCGGAAAGGCACTCGGCGGTGCGTCCGGCGGATACACCAGTGGGAAGAAGGAAATCATCGAACTATTGCGACAGCGATCGCGGCCCTACCTTTTCTCAAACACCCTGGCTCCATGTATTGCGGGGGCTTCACTGAAGGCCCTTCAATTGCTCCGCGAATCAACCCAACTGCGTGACAAACTGGAATCCAATACTCAGTTTTTCCGCGATCAAATGACCGCTCGTGGCTTTAACATCCTACCCGGCCATCACCCCATCGCTCCTATCATGCTCGGAGATGCAAAACTCGCTGGACAGTTCGCGGAAAAAATGCTGGCTCGTGGCGTTTATGTGATAGGCTTTTCTTATCCGGTAGTTCCTCAAGGTAAAGCTCGTATTCGAACTCAGATTTCGGCAGCGCATTCGCGCGAGGATATCCAATTCGCGATCGATGCGTTTACTGAAGTGAAACAAGAACTAGGACTGTAACCATGAGTGGCGAGTATCAACCGAAACGCAAGCGAGCTGCTGCCATCCTTTCGTTGATCGGCAACACCAGAATGATTCCACTGGTTTTCGAAGAGGAAGGAATTACGCTTTACTGCAAATGCGAATTCCTCAACCCTAGCGGCAGCATCAAGGATCGGCTTGCAAAGACCGTTCTGGTCGACGCAGAAAAACGTGGCTTACTCAAAGATGACTCCATCATCCTTGAATGCACCAGTGGCAATACGGGAATTGCTTTATCGATGCTCGGCGCTGCAATGGGTTATCGCGTTACCATCTTAATGAGCGAAGGGGCGAGCCAAGAACGTCGCATGCTCATTCGACAACTCGGCGCTGAACTGATTCTCTTCCAAAGCGAAGGGCGATACCAAACAGGAATCGAAATGTCGCTGGAAATGGCCGCGAAAGAACCGCGATACTTCCTGCCGAAGCAGTTTGAAAACGTCCTCAACGTGGAAGACCATTTGCACACCACGGGTGTTGAAATTATCGAACAGACACCCCGTCCTATCGATGCTTTTGTCACTGGCTTCGGCACGGGTGGAACGCTTGCGGGTGTAGGTAAAGCGATTAAAGCTCGATATCCCAAAGCGAAAATTATGGCGATGGAACCTGCCGAAGCCGCTCTGCTGGCTGGCGAAATGCCCTGCTGCCATATGATCGAAGGCGTTGCTGATGGATTCATCCCGCCACTGCTACAAGGAGCGCCACTGGATGGAGAAATCAAAGTATCAAGCGGTGATGCCATGGCAATGACCAAACGACTGCAGAAAGAATATGGCTTACTGGTCGGTACATCATCCGGCGCAAATGTCACTGCTGCACTGCGGATCGCCCAGCAACTGGGACCATCCTCCTGCGTCGTGACTCTCCTGTGCGATCGCGCCGAGCGATACTTCAGCACCGCTCTGTTTAAATGATCAGCACTAAAGCGATCTCGGAGCCAAAAAGCATCCGAGATCGCTCCATTCACGCTAGTTCAACTTTCGATCACGGCGATAATCCGTTCCAGCAATTACAATCAATTAAGCAATCGCGGCGAGTGATCTGCGTGCAAGTGATGGGCCCACCTTCGCCATCATTTTTCAAACGCATCCAACATTCGCCATTTAGCTCACCTTCGAAGATTCTCTCGATCATTCCCAGTGCAACCTGAGCGGCCTCGCTTGCAATCTCCTTGCATACCTTCTCGCTGCTCCGAAGCTTCGTGGACGCGGTACCACCAAACCGACTTCGTGTCAGCAAGATTCTCTCGTTCATTTCCTGACCATTGACGAGCAGAACAGGGAGACAATATTGGCAATTGCTTCCAGGAAACGTCACGCGCACATCGACCACATCGCGCTGACCACCATCGATGATCAATCGCTCGGAACATACATCAAGATGAGGAGCCAAGTGATGAGTCAACGCCAATTGATTAATGACCAAGCGATCATGGTAACTATCCAGGCAACTAACATATAAATTGGTTGGACCAATCTGGGCCGTATCTCGCGTCAACTGCTTCGGATTGCTCTTAAGAAACGTTAAACCCATGTTGGGAAAATCTTTGGCCAGCTTCACGGCCGCGCCTAAAGCGTTCTTATAGACAACTTGGCGACGCTTCCCTTTCCTAACCAACGACAGCTCTGCCCATCCATCTTCAAT
>JBEGUT010000213.1:0-6814 GCA_041178745.1 Planctomycetota bacterium
TATGGATCCGGCGACCATCGTATCCAAGCTTATTGTTATCGAATGTGTCTGACGAACCATCCCGTGAATCGTATCGATTTTCCAAAGCCCGAGGGCTACGACCCAAAAGATTATGAATTGCTACGGCGTGTCTACGATGCTGGATGGGGTGAGACGTTCGAAAAGTTCGATCCGATTCCAAATCTGAAAACAGATACAAATAATCATGGCCCCTTCAGCACCGATAATATCGGTATGAATTACGATTACCCGGAAGCGAGCTATGAGCGTCGTCGTGAGATCCTAGAAGAGCATCGACGCTATCAACAAGGTTGGCTTTATTTTATCTCCAATGATCCTCGCATTCCAAAGGATGTTCAAGCCGAGATGCGAACATGGGGATTACCCAAAGATGAATTCGTCGATAACCAGCATTGGCCCCATCAGATCTATGTGCGCGAAGCGCGACGCATGATAGGCCGATTCGTTATGACTGAGAACGAATTGATGAAACGCCGCGAAACCCCGGAGTCCGTAGGAATGGGAAGCTATACGATCGATTCGCACAACGTGCAGCGTTACATCACACCTGAAGGGCATGTTCAAAACGAAGGAGATATAGGCGTCGGTATCAAACCTTATCGTATCGCACTGGGATGTTTACAGCCTAAGACGGGTGAGTGTGATAATCTTCTGGTTAGTGTTTGCGTTAGCAGCTCCCATATCGCTTTTGGAAGTATTCGCATGGAGCCCGTCTTTATGATTTTGGGGCAAAGCGCTGCTACCGTTGCCGCGCTGGCGATCGATCACCAATTCTCCGTTCAGAATGTACCCTATGCCCTACTGCGCGAAAGATTGATCGCCGATGGGCAAGTACTCGAACATCCTTCGGAAGGAAAGTTGGGTGAGACCAATGAGCCGCTGCGACCCCAGGATTTACCCGGAGTGGTCGTGGATGATGACGACGCCCAATTATCTGGCTCTTGGACAACCAGCCATTCCTCAAGTGGTTTCATCGGCTCTGGTTATCGCCACGACGGCGCTGCAAAAGATGGTAAAGCTTCAGCGAACTACAAAGCGAAGTTACCCAAAGCGGGTCGTTACGAAATCTTTCTCTCCTACACGCCTAATCCCAATCGATCTACGAAGGTAAAGGTGGAAGTTCATTCACCCAGTGGTACTCGCACTCTGACAATAAACCAACGCAATACTCCCCCAGTCGACAATCGTTTTGTTTCATTGGGTAAGTATGATTTTTCAGCTGACCAACCCTCCGAAGTTCGAATCTCCAATGATGGATCGGACGGTCACGTCGTCATCGACGCGGTCCAGTGGGTGAGTCGCGACTAGAAGTTTCGGATTCTTGGGGTTTCGTTCGCAGAGGCCACTTTCGCCCGAGCAGTTTTTGAGGCAGCGCACTCGTCGTCTGTTTCCAACACCAGTGTTATATTTTAATGCTGATTCCCAGTGGCTATTTCGTTTTGATATACTTGACACATGCGATGTCCATTCTGTGAGCCTGAACCAACTCGAATTGCTTTTCAAAGAGAAAAGTGTTTTGCGCTCTGGGATTCCTTTCCAGTGTCGATCGGACATCTTTTGCTAATTCCTTACCGACATGTCGCTTCCTGGTTCGAGGCGAGTCCGGAGGAACAGTGGGAGCTTTTTCAGGGAATTGAGTAAGCTAAAGCTATTATCACTGCGAAACATCACCCTGACGGATTCAATATAGGAATCAATATCGGAGCCGCTGCGGGACAGACGGTTCCACACCTGCACGTTCACATTATTCCTCGTTATCAAGGCGATGTTCCTGATCCGCGAGGAGGCGTGCGATATGTGATTCCCGAAAAAGCGAACTATCTTAAAAATGAACCGGTGATCATCGACAAAACGTATTTGCGAGTTTCCCATCAGCATACGGGAAGCTCCAGTCGAGTCACGAAAATTATTCGCCCCGAATCGATTGGGGATGCAGCGTTGGTTCGCGGCGCACCAACGCCACAACAGTATGACCCATTGTTACCTCATTTGTGCTCCGGATTAGAGTTATCGCAATCTGCGGATCTGTCAGTCGCTTTCATTCAGAAAAGTGGAGTTGAGTTGCTTCGACCATATTTGAATGACCTTTTAGCCAAGGGAGGTCGGTTGCGAATTCTAACCGGTGACTATTTAAGTGTTACTGATCCCGATTCGCTTTTGGAGTTGCTCGATCTCGAAGGTGATATCCAGTTACGAGTCTTCGAGGCTCGCGAAAAGTCGTTTCATCCAAAGGCCTATCTGTTTCATTATCCTGATGGAACGGGAATCGCATTTGTTGGTAGTTCTAATCTTACTCGCACAGCACTTCATAGTGGTATTGAGTGGAACTATCGTGTGGTCAAAACGAGCGATCAGTTGGGTTTTCATGCAGTACAGATGGCATTTGATGATCTGTGGAGTCATCCATCCACATGCCGCGTTGATGCTGATTGGGTTGAAAACTATCGAAAACGACGAGTCGCGACGACAATTACCCGCGAGCAGCTTTCGGAGGAGAGTCAGCTGATACCACCACCGGAACCCAATCAAATTCAGCAACGAGCATTGGAAGCGTTGTTGAAAACAAGGAGAGCCGGAAATCGATCGGGTTTGGTTGTTTTAGCGACGGGCCTCGGCAAAACATGGTTAGCTGCTTTTGATTCAGTCGATGCAGATTTTAAACGCTTACTTTTCGTTGCCCACCGGGATGAGATTTTGCAGCAAGCGATGCGCACATTTCGTCGCATTCGTCCCACGGCTCGGATGGGTCGCTATGCAGCTACAGAGAAAAATTTATCGGCCGACATTGTATTTGCTTCTATACAAACAATTGGTAAGACTCAGCATCTGCAAAACTTTCCGCCTACTTCGTTTGACTATATAGTGGTCGATGAGTTTCATCACGCTTCAGCCCCCACCTATAGACGTCTAATCCAGCACTTCGAACCGAAGTTTATGCTTGGCTTAACGGCTACGCCACAGCGATCCGATGGAGGAGATTTGCTGTCGCTGTGCGATGGAAATCTCGTTTATCGCTGCGATCTGGCTGATGGAATTCAGAACGACCTACTCGCTTCCTTTCGTTACTTCGGAGTCCAAGACGAAGTTGACTACACTAATATCCCCTGGCGTTCATCAAAGTTTGATGAGGAGGCTCTCACGCTAGCGATTGCGACCCAATCGCGGGCGCAGCATACGCTGGAAATGTACCGTAAATATAAAGCGAAAAGGGCGATCGGGTTTTGCTGCTCAACACGGCATGCGGACTTTATGGCGGAATATTTTCGTGAGCAGGGGTTGCGAGCCGTTGCCGTTCATTCCGGTCCCTTGACCGCTCCGCGTGCCTCGTCGCTTGAAAAGCTCGACAATGGGGAACTCGATATCATTTTCTCTGTCGACATGTTCAATGAAGGACTCGACTTACCGAATATCGATACGATTTTGATGTTGCGTCCAACGGAGTCGACCATCGTGTGGTTGCAACAGTTTGGCCGCGGTTTGAGGAAATCGCCAGACAAAGAATATATAAGTGTTATTGATTACATCGGCAATCATCGTTCTTTTTTGGTCAAAGTTAGGGCGTTGCTGGAACCGATCTGCGGATTGTTGTCGACGGATAATTCAATAAGGGGAGCATTATCCAGACTGCAGCAGCAGGAGTTGGAACTCCCTGCAGGTTGTGAGATCAATTACGATCTGCAAGTGATCGATACAATTTCTTCGATGCTGCGGTCGCGGCAGGCGTCCGAAGCCATCGATGTTTGGATGGATGATTTCCGCGAACAACATGGAAGAAGAGCATCTGCTGTTGAAGCTTTTAACGCGGGATTTAATCCGAGAGCGGTACACTCGACACATGGAAGCTGGTTCGGCTATCTGGTGGAGCGAGATGAGGCCGATCCAGGAAAGGAGTGGCTAACAAAGGACGAGCGTGAAGTGATTGATCGATACGCCGGATTGCTGCGCGATTGGGCTACCACCCGGATGACCAAAAGTTACAAGATGCTTGTGCTGGCATCGATGCTTCAAGCGAACAAATTGCTTGAAGGCATCAGTTTGGCGACGCTTGTTGAACAGTTTCGTCGGCTTGCAAATCGCAGTGCAGTCGTTCGTGATGATATAGGCGAATCGTTGCAGGATGATAAGCTTCTCGGAAGAATGATACGTGATAATCCGATTAAAGCATGGACCGGCGAAAGTAATTCACGGTCGACGATATTTTTTGAGATGAAGGAGCGGATCTTTTCTCTTAATCATCGGATTGATAAAGATTTGCAGCAACCCTTTGAACATCTGATCGATGAGCTAGTGCAATGGCGACTTGCGGAGTACTTTCAGCGAGATGATCGTGTCGAAAAGTTAGGTGGGATTCGTTGTCGGGTTATGCAGTCTGGAGGAAGGCCAATTCTCAAATTACCTGACCGAGACAAAAATCCGGCACTGCCGATGGGTTGGCAGATGGTCGAAGTCAAAGGAGAGCTATTCAAAGCGAAGTTTGCGAAGCAATACGTCAATGTCATGCGGCGTTCCGAAGATAAATCGGAAGCCAACGCGTTACCCGAGTTGATGAGAAACCTCTTCGGTCCGCTCGCCGGTCAGCCAGGTACTCGCTTCACTGCGATGTTGATTCCCACATCAACAGGAATCTGGTCACTAATGGATGTTTCAGAACAGGTTGGAGAGTTGTAGTTTCCCAAAACTTAATTAAGTTTGTTTAAGTCTTAGGGGCGGCGTTGGAAGAGAGCGTCGCGCGGACTCCCGTTGTTGACCGGTGCTGACGGAAGTGTTGTCGAACCACCAAGGCCTCCACCTTGTAGATCCACTTGGAATTGTTCCAACTGCATGTCGATGATCTCCATCGTCTTCAACCGGAAAGTTGCATCGCGCACCGATAGTTTGGCGGGTGGATCATTTTGCGGTATACGCTGGAGAATAGCGGCTTGTCGCGGCAAGCCAATGATCCGCACCGAGTCCTTAGCAGCCTGATAGCCAAGCTTTGCGGCTGATCCGGAGAAAACTTCCGTAGCAGTTCTTCCTTCAAAAACGACCGATTGCTCTGCTTCAAGATCCCATACACCAAGGCTGCTAGAACCGTTCGTCGTAGCCACAGCGACACTGGGGATCTGACTCGCTTCGAACACCTTGAGCCGTTCGCAACTCATCAGCATCTGACCAGGAGTTAATTGCTGCAGATTGGCAACATCAAGCGTTTCATCCCAATTCAGGATAGGTCCCATACCGACTTCGATTTGCCTGGAGAAGATGAACTCCATTCGATCCAAAAAGCCTTCAAGCTCACCAGCAAAAGTCAAATGAAGACAAGTCAATTCTGCAGGGCGCTGGGAAGCGAGATTGGCTGAGGGCTGGCCTAAGCGTGAACTCGACGGTCGACGCGAACGGATCGACCCAGGACCTGAAGCGATCATGCGTTGGGTCTTAGCATCCAAAACAAGGCTTGGCACCACCATGTGCTCAAGCGATCGGCGCACACCATAAACATCCGTTTGCGCCGCTCGTAAATCGACATTTTCAGTTAGTGCTACGGTCTGTATTTCCAACTTGCTACCAGAAGTAGGTTCTCCAAGCATCTGATTGAGTGTGATCTCTAACATCGATGAAGATCCCTCGATGTGCCATACAGTATCTGCATTGGTTTGTACGCGACCAAAGAAGTCAACGCCTCCATCCATGCGAGCCACTTTACCGTCGAACATCATTCGTCCCTGCCAGCGACAACGAGGAGCTTCGATCCAACGCATCGAGCTGGTTGCTGCACCCTCAGCGACATTCGCGGTTCCAGGCTTCTGCATCGCTTCTAGTGGTACACCGAATGAACCTGGTTCATCGATCCATACCAAGCGATCCTTTTGGTTGACTCGTACGACTGGGCCATCGAGCCAACCTTGCCCTACAAAGATTCGCGCAGGCTGACCACTCACAGCAATATCAGCCATCCCACCCTCTGCAGTGCTCATGCGCAATTGATCTCCCTCGATCACCACCGGAAGAGGATTGCTCGGATCGATCGAGTCGCGTTTGAGTACAACTCCACCTTGAATCGTCAAATCATCGATCAGCATTTCCTTTTGAGTACGAAGTAATCGCCCATGCAAGCGATGACCTGTGATCCTAGCTGGAGGTCCGGTGACTTTCTGTGGACTAGTTGTTAACACATTGGTAGTAGCGAGAGGGGTTGCTGATGCGGTTGGTGGTTTGATCCAAGCGGGACCTGTTTGGCCACCAGGAGCGTTCAATTGAAGGCCAGCATCCGCGGTGCCAGAACCCCCTTGTGACCCAGGTAATACATACGCAAACCAGAGTGCCATCTGAGAAAAATTTCCAATCAATTCCGCTGTGCTGACTTCTACTTTGCCAACCGCTTCGAGTCGATCTGGTAACCATTGTGACAAGGAACTACTCGGTTTCGATGTTGCGGCTTCCACGCTGGTAAAGGAGCGAAGCCAAACGTCGATCATGGAGGCAGCGAATCTTCCTTGCTGCTCATTGCGAACGATGACATCACCTTCCATCGTGATCCGTTCATCATCACCATCGGGTACCATTTGCAAACTTTTGTTCCAGCCGATTTCCCATCTCCCCTGCCCTTCAACTGCCATCGCAGCATTGCCGGGTCCCGCAGCAGCAAGCCATCCAAGATGATTTGATTTACCATCGTATCGATAGTGCAATTCGGGTGTCCAAAACTCTGTACCGGCATGCTTGACGTAGCTATGTTCCGGATGAGCCGGTTCGGTGGGTAAGCGATTCATCCAGCTCAATTGCTGTTTGACTACATCCATCGACAACCAACGAC
>JBEGUT010000214.1:0-6801 GCA_041178745.1 Planctomycetota bacterium
GGATTTGTATATTTTCCATGTTTTTTTGATGATCTATTCATACCTGGGCGATGAGTTGATTGAAACTGTTGATTGTTCAGGGGAAATAAACTGAGGGGGGCTGGTAGTTCCCAATCAAGTCATGAGATCAATCTTTACCCTTGGACCAGCCAAATCCAATCTGAGAGACGAGATGTTGTCCAAGAATCTCTGCGGTCATTCGGTTTCCTTCCTCGGTTAGGTGACAGTAATCGGTAAAGAACTCCACCGAATCATCAACGTCCTGAATTTGACTGTTTGCATCTACGAAGAATTTCCCCTGTGCCAACATGTCGCTCAGTCGAGTGCTTAAGTAGTCGTCGAAGAAATAGCGATTGATTTGCCGCATTCTCCCCGCTGACTGAGCATCTCGGCTGGGAACTAGCATCAAGCGATCCAGTTCGATTTCAATTTTCGAAAGACGTTTATTGATTTTTGTGCGATGAAGGAGCGGTTGAAGGCAAAATACAAAGGTCGCCCCATCGCTTTCGACCGTTGCCCGAAAGTGTTTCACAATTTGTTGAAAGCGAGCAGCATTCTCGATGAAGTCATCGCGATTGTTTTGATACTCGGCTTCCGAGTCTGCAGAAGCAGTCGGCTTCAGTACTGTGTGGTTGGCAAAAAGTCGATCGAGTTTGAGTCGCTGCGAAAGTTTTTCGAGAACGTAGTAAGTATTGGTTCTCGAGATGAATGATTTGCGATGGTGATGATTCCAAAGATCGATGTATTTGCTGAGATCAGCTTCGACATCTTCATAGGGAGTCCCTGACTCGATCGACGCCAGGTCGTTCATGCCATCACAACTGATAACGATGTCCGGCGAAAATCGGGATATCAACGTGGAGTATTCAAGGTGCGATTGATGTAGTCTTCGTCCGTACGATGCAGAGGTGATCACCTGAAATTGAGTTTGTGGAAACCGCTCCGACAGAAAATTTTGTAAATGACCTGCGATACTACAGCGATAGCTGTAATTACCCCATGGGTATTTATGAACTGCTTCGTATCCGTCGGTTTGTCCAGCACCGATGACAGCCGAGCCACCCATAAGAAAAATACGAACAACACCTTTTGGCTTAGCGACCGTGACTTCGCTGTCACAGATAAAGCCGTTGTTATCAAAAGCGACTGTACGATCATCTGGTGAGCATCGAAGGGTCGATGCCCCAAAATCAAAACCAGGAGTGTGGCGATAGACTGTGTATCCGGAGATAATGCGATTGTACGGATAAGCTTGTCTCTGGTTCCGATGTCCAAATGAGAGAACAAGTACATACGATGTCAATTCCACCAACAGCAACATGATGACCGTGGTCGCAAGTGCAAGCTTTTTCTTATGCCGCTCAAAGCGGTTCACTTTTTTGGGAGAAGATGTCGAGTTCATGATAAGAGTTCACTATAAGGTGAAGTGACCGAAGTACGTTGGATCCAAGGATAGGTTCCGATGTTCTTCATTGAAACGCCGCTTACGAGACTTTTGCTTCTTACCAAAGATAAATAACTTGCATCGAATTCGTCGTGCATTTCGAACGTGAAGCAAGAATCGAAAAATCAATTGTAGCGGCTTGGCTCGGTCCGTAAGGGTTCTCACTTTACACTTCTAACAGAACAGTGGAGTTGTCCAGGATGTGAATCAATCCCGTAAACATTCCATTTTCCCTGGAGGCAGCAAAGACCTTCAATGCGAAAGTCAAATGATGTGCTGAAGTCCGGGAAAAAATCGTTACTCGATTCGCTTTAGGTTGGGGCTATCTTTCGCGCTTTCAATTTCTTCAATTGCTTTTCTAACCGCCCTCGCCTTTTGTTTGCTGAGTGCTTTGGGGAAATTCGGTTCGCCTCGATCGAAGATGTCTGCTGTTTCACGTAGATGAGGAAGTACTCGTTGGGCTTCGGTACCATAGGATAATATGATCGTCAGAATCTCTGGGGTGCGGTGCTCGCTTGCCCAGGGGTTTTGGGTTCGCAAATAATTTGCGCAAGCCTGAATTCCTTCTTCGATGTGATGGGATGCTAGAACTTTAAGACCATTCAAGCGAACACCATCAGCGAACATCTCGCCGCTGGGAGCCGGCTTTTCAATCGCCTCCAGAATCGCTGGTAGGAGTGGTCGAAGTTCTTCATAGTCAAGTCGGCCAAAAACCGAACTAATCTCACTACGTGCAAGGCCATCCTGGTTTCTCAGTCCATTGGCGATAGCCTGGCGAAGTTTATCTTGGTCGATTCCTTCGAGTGAACTAGTTGCATTCAGCAATTCGCCGAATATAGCCACGGAAACAAATCGCTGTTCCATCCCGCGTGGATCATCTGACGCTGGTTTACGAGCGATCATCTCCAGCAAATCTGGAAGTATGGGGAGCGACTCTTTGCCAATCATGGCGAGGGCGGTTGCTGCGCGGATACGGAGCCAAACGTTATCGTGCTTCAGAGCAAGCTGAAGTTTGGGTATCGCCGGAGCGGCTTTGCCACGCAATTTCTCAAGAGCAAGGCAAGCGCCAATCCGTGTGTTTATTTCATCTGAGTCAAGCAGCGAGACGATCTCTTCAAGTGGCGGATTCTTTCGACGAGCAAGTGTTTCTGCTGCTCTTTGCCGAACAATCGGAGACCAAGAACCGAGTCGAACTACTAGTTCGTTATCATCCAAATTGTCATAGGTGGAGGTACGATCTTTATTGTCCCAGCCTCGTCCGTCATCGATTAGTCCCTTCACGATATCTGTCGATAGAGACTTAACCCTATAGGCATTTCGACCTGTAAGAGCGATCTTTTTGCGAGGTAACGCGTAAGCGATGAGATAAGCACCTGTTGCATCCCAGTCGTGGTAGCTGTCATGGTCAGGTTCAGGTGGTCCCAGATGAGAGAACGAACCATCCCAGCGCCGTGCGAGGTCATGATACCAACCGCCAAATTCTTCAGTCCACGCACCTGTAGCATTGGGACCGGCTTGTGCAATGGCAGGCATTGACCAGAGCATATTGAAAAAGTTTCCGGTGTGACCGCAATCTCTCTCGGCTCCATGAGATGCAACCGCCATATGGGTAAAGTAATCTGCACTGTTCGTTTCACCGAGCAGATTGAATAGCACCGCAGCCATACCGCATTTACCATTGTCCTCATGGGTCTCGATCCAAGCCGCGTGGTCGCCGTAGGGAACCGCTCCTTTGCCAACGTAAAACCGCAAGAGTTTTGCGCTGAGCTCAATGGCACGATCCACGGCATCGTCCTGGACACCCGCATCGCGAGCTAGCACCATCCCGATGGTTAATGGCAAGCCGGGTGAGTTCATCATTCCGTAGCCCTGCAATCGACCATCGGGTAGTGCAAAGGTATGTCCCCATGAACCGACGGCACTTTGGCCTTCCGCCACCTGCAGGGCTAATCGCCGAAGTCCAGGCATTACGGATTGATCGCCTGTCTCCTTAGCGTACTCAGCCAGAAAGATCATCACATACCCGTAATACCAAGATCGAAAGTCACTGGTTTGGAAGTTGGCTGCCCACTTCGCTTCTCGTTGGAGTAGCGGTAGATATTGGTTATCGCCTCCAGCCAGCAAAGCGAGCGCATTGAGAGAACGCGGAATTGCATCTTCGGTTGCAGCGTAATCGGGTTCAGTCATTCGCGTTGCGAGAACCTTCAGGCCCTGCTGAAGTACTCGCTCGGATTTAGGGCAATCGTACGGAGCAGTCGAGCTGAATGAACCTAACACAGGTAACCTTAACTCAACTTCTTCTACTTTTCCTTCTCGCCACCGACTGAGCAAAAGTTTGCCACCACCTTTCTCGGACTCCGCGGCGGTGATCGCTTTTCCAAACTCAGTCCGCGGATCATACGAAAATGCCTGACCACCGACGCCAAGGATCACGTCTCCAACCGTAATCGATCCATCGGCGGGAGACCCCTTGTCGACTTGGGTGATTGCGATTTGTCGTGCATCAGTCGTCACCAACTTGTCGCAAAACATCCAACCTCTGAGCCCGGTTGGGCCGAGGTTCCAATCATGCTTGGCTTCGGCTGGGATTTTGTCTCCCTTGGTCAAGTCAGGAATGACAAGTTGTTTTTCATCGGGAGCAGCAAATGCCAATGACGAGATAACAAGGGTATGTAGAGCGAATGCTAAGACTTGAAGTCGATTCATTTAGGAGTGTCTTCTGTTGGCTGCAAATTCGTTGGAGGGTTTAAGTATTTATAAATCGCCTGCAGTGGCGACGAATCTAGTTCGTACGTTTCTAAAATAATCAATCCGCTGAGCAGCTGGGTGCAAAGTGATAAAGTGAGGGTGACTGGCTAACGCGATGTAAGTTTGGTCAAGGACCTCTGCCACCGCTAGTGGCGATTGCATGAAATTCAGAAACATCCAATGGCTGCTTCAACTCAAGGCGCGACTTTAGGTTTTGCAGTTGCTCCCGAAGCGGAATAGGGCTGAACTTCTACGTCGTTGGATTGCGGAACACCCAGCGTACTACGCCCCTGTTCAATATATTTTTTCAGCAAGGACTTTAGTTTGCTTACGATCTCCGGCTTTTCACTGTAAAGATTGTAGTGCTGCGAAAGATCATCGCGCACATTGAAGAGTTCGCCAGGATAAGAATGTGCAGCGTAACCGCGTTCGTTCTTAAGCCAGGTTGGTTCACCATTGGCTGCGTTGTCGTCGCCAGTGGGAGCGTCGATCAATACCCAATCCCCCTGACGGATCGCAAACTTACCCCTAGCACTGTGGTGTACGGTTGCTTCACGAATCGGCGCGTCGAGTGATTCGCCAAGCAGTACAGGTAGGATATTAACGCTATCCTCAGCCGCATTGTCTGGAATTTTCTGTTTTAGGATGGCTGCGACGGTAGCCATGAAATCGACATGGCAGATAACTTCTTCGCTCGATGTTCCTGCTGAGATTTTGCCGGGCCAACGGGCGATAAAAGGAACTCGGTGGCCACCTTCCCAGGCATCGCGTTTTGCACCACGTAGGTCGCCTGAGCTGCGATGCCCGAATTGTTGGACGCGATCGTAAACCCCCGGATTTACTTCACCGGTAATTTCCGCTCCGTTATCACTGGTAAAGATCACGATGGTATTGTTCGCCACGCCAGCCCGATCGAGGGCATCGAGCACTTGCCCAACGCTCCAATCCGTTTGGTGAACAAAGTCTCCATAGGCACCGACTTTGGTCTTACCGACAAAATCGGGCGAAGGCACCACAGGGTAATGGGGTGATGTGAGAGCGAGATAGAGAAAGAAAGGCTTTTTAGCTTGGGCTGATTTCTCGATCCACTGCACCGAGTGGCGCGTTAGTTCTGGCAAGATATTCTCTAGCTTCCAGTTAGGTACCATAGGTCCTGGGATATTGAAATTGCTGCCTGCCATTGGAACTGATGGAAGTCCTAATGTTCGATCATTCTCGAAAAAGCAATACGGAGGATAGTTCGGAACAATCGTCCCAAAGTAGTGGTCAAAGCCTCTTGTAATCGGTCCATCGCCAATCGATTGGTTAAAGTCCACGTTGCTTAAGGGGTTCTTTGCGCCACCGCTGGCAGGTTTGCCGTCGGTGGTAACATAGTTTTGCCCGAGATGCCACTTCCCGATGCATGCAGTTTGATAGCCGTGTTGCTGAAGCAGTTTACCTACCGTCAATCGATCGGCCGCAATTAGTGGTTTATCCCAAGGCCCGAGGACATTGCGCTGCAAGCGAGTTCTCCAAGCGTATCGTCCCGTAAGAAGCGCATATCTGGTTGGGGTACAGACCGACGAAGGTGAATGCGCATCTTTGAATCTCATGCCTTGCATCGCAAGCTGATCAAGATGAGGGGTCGGGATCTTTGAATCAGCGTTGTAGCAGCCGAGATCGCCGTAACCAAGATCGTCCGCCAATATGAAAACAATGTTTGGCAGTTCGGAGGCGATCGAACAATTCAATGGGCAGGCGAGCCAAAACAGGTAGGCTGCCAGTAATTTTAAGCAAAATGAATGAGACTCCCAAGGAATAAAGTTTTTGTGGTTCATAATCATCTAGGCCCGGGGGGTAAGTTGTTGGTGAGATATCGCAGGATGTGCATTCGAACATGCACCAACGTTCCCTCACCTTCTCGCAGTCCGTGATCGCGATTGGGGTATACCATGTAGTCGAATGATTTTCCGAGCGAAATCAAACGATCCACTAAGCCTTCGATGATTTGAATGTGTGTATTGGTTTCACCAGAACCAGTCATGATGAGCAACTTGCCTTGAAGTCCTTCGGCAAAGTTGATGGGAGCAGATCGCTGATAGCCATCAGGATTTACTTCCCGAGTCCGCATAAAGATTTCTTGAAACCACGCGTTGTAGAGATGGGGTTGAGGCTTAGGCACAACGGCGATACCAACGTGATACGACTCTGGTTTGCGGAAGAGGGCGTTCAGCGTGTTGGAGCCTCCACCGCTCCAGCCCCAAATTCCCACACGCTCGCTATCGATAAAAGAGTACTTCTTCGCTAGTGCTTTCAATCCCTTTTCTTGTTCATCCGTAGATAAGGGACCTAGGCTTCCGAAAATAGATCGTCTCCACGCTGCCCCTTTGGGACACGGCGTTCCACGATTATCGATTGATACGACGATGTAGCCCAGTTCCGCAACGACTCGATGGAAATCGATTTGCGCAGCTCCCCATTCATTCAGTACCGTTTGGGCGTGAGGCTCTCCGTAAACGTAGATGAACAACGGATATTTTTTGCTGGGGTCAAACTCCTTGGGTTTCAACATCCAAGCGTCAAGCTCGATGCCATCGCCGATATCTAGCTTCAGAAATTCGGCCGGTTGA
>JBEGUT010000215.1:0-6784 GCA_041178745.1 Planctomycetota bacterium
ACTTGGATCCCAGAGCTTAAGCGCAGCATGCTCGGCCGCTGTGCTCCCCATCGTAAAAGTTCCTTTCACAATCCGTTTCATACGCATCGAGATAAGGGGATTGTCATGATACTCACCCTCGCTCAAACGCTCCTGGGTTTTCTGGCTAGGAACTTCTGCTGGCAAAGAACTGTTTTCAGGCTTGGGTTCCGGTGCCTCGGTCGTAGGATGGGTTGCAGTGGGTGGAGTTGCCGCCACATCTTTTCGAGAGGACTCGTGGTTCCAAAGAATAAACAGCATGATTGGCAACGCAATGGCAGCGAGTAATACCACTGCAACTTTCCAGGAACTACCAATAGATGATTGCGAAAGGTTTGCGGGAGGTACCGATTTGACTTTTGTTATTGATTCTCGATCACGATCAGAAGGCGTTACCGTTGGACTTGAGGGAGTCGCAGGTGAGGAAGGAACTTGAACATTACTATGGACAGAAATCGATTCAAAAATCGCACCACATGACAATGGGCGGTTCTCAGATCGCTTATTTAACGATCTCACTATCTGTTCGCAAAGTACTTTGGTGACACCGCTGATCGTAGAGACCTCTTCGGTCATGATTTTGGCAATCAACGCTGGAATCGTCGGAGCGGTAAATGGTGGACTTCCTGTCAAGGCGTGAAACAGAGTGGCTCCGAAACTGTAAATGTCCTGACGTGCATCGGGAGCATGGTTTTCCAATTGCTGCGGCGACATATAACTCAACGTCCCTGCTCCAAATCCACTCCCTGTATGATCCGCTGGGTCTAAACGCCGCGAGATTCCAAAATCAGCCAAGTATGCCTTCCCCTCTGAATCGATCAGGATATTACTTGGTTTCACATCACGATGGATAATCTTCCTTCCGTGAGCTTCATCCAGGGCGGCCGCCAGTGGCCTGAACCATTGGATCGCCAAGTCCTCACTTAGAACACCATGCTTCTGAATGTATTCCAGCAAATTCATTCCCTGGATATATTCCATCACGATATAAGGCCCAAGAGCTGTTTGTTCACAGTGAAACATCTTCACCACATTGGGATGTCGAAGCTCTCGTGCATGTTCTAGCTCTTTAAGAAATCCATTGATGGACGACGCATCTTGCGTCATGGGGCCCAAAAGCCGTTTGATCGCTACCGTCGTATTCCCATTTAGCATAGGGCCGCGATCGATTGCCAAGAGCACCTGCCCCATCCCACCACGTCCAATTTCGCCAAGCAGTTGATATCGCTTCGGCAATACCTTCTGAAAGGATGCCAGCGATTCATCTAAATCGACATCGTTCGGCGCAACGCCAGTTGCTTCCTGGCCTCGACTCAGGAATTCGTGGTTCGAAGCCGGATTCGTAGACCGATCGGGATCTGGATGGGATAAAAAAGGTGGAGTCGTCATGCTACGATTCCGCGTTAAAAGTTCATGTTAAGGAAACATCTACGCTGTAATAGTAAGGAGAGCTATCCATTTTAAAAAGCCATGCCATGTGGAATGGAGAATAAAATGGTCAATCCACACTTGTGAAGCCGCGCTCAAGTTACTCCTTCGCAGGTTTGTTTGGTTTTTTCTCTGTTAGCCAAAATAATCTTGCAGGGCTGTTGAACTGAACAAGCATAAAGCAGAAACGTAAAACAGCGGGTTAATCTTATCAAATGCTTTTTTTGATAGGAAAATCTCATCGGTGAAATGCTGAAAACAAAAGCCACCTCTTTAAAGATGTCGTCGACGACAAGGGTGTTCCTGTCATGTTGACAGGGGGATTTATTCCCATGTGGGTTAGGGTGTTTGGCTTTGAATGAGGTGCTGAGATGTTTCACAAGAAGATGTTTGCTATCGGGGTTATCTTGACTGCTTTATTTAGCCAGCTGGATGCTTGTCGCTTGTATGCCGACGCGGCCGCCAGCGTTGAGCCAGTTGGTGTTAAGCCTTTGGGGGTAGAACCTACCAGCGATGAAACCATCGACGGTAAGGCTCCAAGCTTTAAGGCTCCAGTTACCAAGTTTAAGGATTTGCTACCACCAGCGGAAAAGGGTACAGCGATCGGCAAGAACTCCTACATTTTGGCTGGTGCTGCTGCTTTGGTCGGATTCATTTTGCTGACCATCGTTATCGTCCTTGTTATCTGGTTCGGACTTGCCTTCCTAATCATAGGTAGTTTGATAGGTAGCGCTGGTTTCCTGATCTATGAATTGAATCAGGGTACGATCACGACTTGGGAACAGTTGATGGTAGCTATTTTCTATCTAGCAATTGTGAATGCCTTATTGATAATCCCAATTCGAGCTCTTTTGCCAGAAAAGGCATAGGCAAAGAAGCCTGAAAGGATCGACAAAGGATTGAAGTCTTGAGTCCGTGGTACTCGCTAAGCCGAGTACCACGGATTTTTTTGTTCCCCAATGGTGCTGGTAATCCGAGTATCTCGAAATTACCAACTCTCTTTTTCTATAATCGACGTTGGCGAGAAGAGTATCTGTAAACGGAGAAAGCTCCCCGAATTCCTATCTAGCATCGTGAAACCTGATAGGGAGAGCGATACAGTCCAAAGACGACACCGAATGCAGAGAACTCTCTCAGGCAGCTGAAGCCAAATCGCTTGACGATCTGAATCGAGGTTCGATTCGGCATGGGGGCATGGACAATCACCGTGTAAAGAGAATTGCAGGATTGCGGAATTTGCTGTAGTGCAAACCTGAGTAAGCGATTACGAAATCCGGTACCTTCGATCGAGCGATGCATGGCGATTGTATTGAAAAAAGCATAGTCCGAATCCCCTTCCCTCTCGAGCTCGATGAAGATCGGGTCGCCGGAAAATACAGACGCTGCCATTGGACGCGTGTAGACGTCCATGAAACCCAAGATCATCTCATCTGGTCGGCGCACTAAAACGGAAAAGGCACCGGTGCGAATTTTTGCTCGGTAAGTTTCCACGTCAGGCACCGGATAATCGATCAGCCCGGACGTGCTTTGAGAGCTACTGGAAACAACACGTGATAAAGCTAGGTTTCGTATCGATTCCGCATCATTTGGGTTAGCGACTCGCACGAGGAAATCATCTACCTTGAAGGGCTGGGGCACGTGAGACTGCCCTGCCATTTGACGATTAAGACGACGTAATATGCGTTCCGCACGAAAGATTCGCGAATGGAGTAGCTCTGATTCCCGTTGAAGAGTCGATCCAGCCAGATGGCTATATTTTCCTGAGGATGCAGAGGACTGAATATTTTCGAGAAATTCCCTGGTCAGTTTCAGCTGAAGACTCAGTAGGTCTTGCGTTTGCCTCTGACGTTGGGCGGAAAGTAAGATGCGATACTCGTCGGCACGCTTTTGATCATCACTTATCGATGGAGAATACGGCTTGACGGTCGCGTCCGTAGTATCCTTTGGCGTCAGCGTTTGCGGCTGGGTGATGGACTCAGGTTGCGTGTCAAGCACAAGGCTCTTGTTCAGATGGGATGGTGACAAGGGGGACGATGGATCGGTGTTGTTTTTAGTTTCCGACATCTTGTAAATCCATTAAATGGTTCTGACTTGATCCTGTGGAGCCGGTCATACCGTGAGGTATTCTAGTATCGGCATTACTTGTGCTACTGAAGGATAAAGATCACTCTGCTTTTGAAGGATGTGGTTGAGTACGTTGCGAATCAGAGCGAGAAATGACTTGGCTTTCCTACGATTGAAATAATCTTTTGCAAAAGCCAATTTTGTATGAGGCTCCTTCGCGAGGTCCAGCGGTCGGTTGGATGCGAATCCGTATCTGCTAAAGTTCTTTGCTCCGCAGAGCAAGCGTCGTATTTACTCCATGACTTGATACACCCTTAAGGCTTCCTCAAAGCTAAGGGAAAACGAATTCAAATCGTTAGAAGTTCTTGATTTACCGGATGCGTTGAATGGATCTGCTCCTAGACCATGTAGGCTAGAACTTGTTTCATCGACAATTCCTTGAAGCAAGGAATCATCAAACGAGTTGCTCTGAAGGGGTTGCAAAACATCCCGCATTTCCGTTTCCATCGCTTCCTCAAGCTGGGTGCATCGTTCTTCTGCCAGTTGAATGTCCTGTGCGACTCTCTGGATTTCTTCTGGTTTAACTCCGCGCAGGATATCTTGCGTCAAGGAACTGATGCCAGAGAGAAACTCTTCGGTCGCCCGCAGTTCATCGCGTTGGATTTCCATCGCACTGAGCTTGAGTTGATACTTCTTCCAACGATTACTGGTCCGTTGAGTGGAGTAATACTTAGTTGCATATTCGCCAAACTGAGTTTTATCTCTCAAGTCATGGGCTTTCTTAGCGAGTCCCAAATATTTTTGCTCTTGCACAAACAGTTTGCGCACATGCTGTTCAATTTTGTTATGGGCTTGGCGCAGCTTGGATTTAAGCTCCCTGTCTCGTTCCGCCTTAGACTTAAAAATATTGAGAAAAGCCATGTTGAAATTCCTCGCGAAATAGTGTTTTCAAAAAAATGAAGAGCGTTGATAATGAAAATCCGCTGTTTGCAAAGACTCCAAAATCTACTGTTGATTTTCCCACGAATTTAATTTGTCTGCCAGCTTGACCGTGGCTACCGGGCGGATCTCCGCACGCGCTTGACAAAGGTCGTCGATAGTAATGGGTTGAATATTAAGTTGGTGTTGTCGAATATTGAGTAAGTTCATGGCTGCTAGATCATATAGGTTTGCGTTGACTCGATTGAACATGATCGATATCGCTTGCGTTGTCACTTGTTCGATCTCGCGACCTGAAAGACCTTCGCAAAGATCGGCAAAAATTTCTGGATTTCCTGCGAACTGATATCCTCGCTTGGTGAAGTGTATTTCCATCATTTGCTGCCGAGCAATAGTGTCTGGTAAAGGAATGAAAATTCTCCGCTTAAAGCGGCTCAGGATAGCTTCGTCCAATACCCATGGAGTATTCGTTGCTGCAATGGTGAAAACGTTACCACCATTTGCCGAATATCCTTTGTGTTGAATACCGTCTAACTCCGTTAGAAGACTTACCAAAAGCCGACGATCCGCAGATTGATCCATGTCATCGCGATTGCCAGCTAGGGCATCGAGTTCATCGATGAAAATAATACTTTGCGGGTGACTTCGGGCTTCATCGAAAATCGCATGAACAATTTTGGAAGATTCACCATAGTATTTACTGAGGATATCACCACATTTTACGACAAAAAACGTGGCATCTAAAAGATTGGACAAGGCGGCTGCCAAGAGAGTTTTTCCTGTGCCAGGAAAACCATAGAGCAGAAAGTTTCCAATTCTAGGAGAGACAACTCCATCTGGCATGGCCGCGAAGCTGATGGCAAATGCTGATAGAATCTCGCGACGAACAGATTCCATTCCAGCAATTTGCTCCAGGGAAACATCCGAACGATAAATCATTCCCCGCGCGATTTCATGAAAGGGAGTACTTGCAGGTTGTGTTACGTTTTCTTCTTTATCGGTACTCGATGGATGCTGGCCAAGAAGTCGTGCCGCGCGATCTCTGAACGATTTAGCGGTTTTTAATCGCGATTCGCGTTCCTGTGGAAGATCGGAATCATCTGCATAGGCTTCGGCTCGCTGGGCAGCACATTCCCAGGCTTGGGCGGCATCGAACAGTTCACCAAGTTGCTCAAGTTCCTGAGCCTCAGCAACTGCAACTTCGATTAAACGGCGATGAAGGCGGCAAAGGTCGATGGTGGTCATAATCCCGTTATTTCCCGATGAAGCATTTAGATCGCTGTTTGTGTGACCGACGCGTTGTTAATCGTGATAAGAAAAAGCAAGGGCGAAGCATGGGCACACTTTGTGTCAGGTCGCTCCTTCTAGAAAAGGAATAAAAAAATGGCCGATTACATACCTCGAAAGTTTTAATCAAAGGAAACCTAAGAATCGCTCCTCCCCACGCTTTTGAGTTTCAAAACTCGCTAAACAGGGGTGTGTTCCTCGGCGAGTTCTAAGGTTTACATGGAGTGCTTATTGGCAATTCGTTCGCCGACGCAGGTTGGTTGTTGGGAACTGTTTCGCGTAGAATGGGACCGACCATGACTGATCTGTTTACTGGAGTCCCCTTACCGTATTTAGTGCGTTTATGGCCAATCAAAAAAAGAACCATAATTCGGATCCAACATCTTCCCAATCCGATCCGTACCTAAGCGGTGGCGGTCGTGAGACGCGACCGCCACAGACATCGGATACCGATGGTAGCACGCCGCAAACAGTCTCAAGCGGTAAGGGTTCCAAAGACCTGGCGTTGCCGCCGGAGTTTCGGTTGGTTCGTTCGCTAGGTCGCGGTGGTATGGGGGTGGTTTATTTGGTGAAGCTCGATACGGGCTTTGGCGAGGAGGAGTTAGCGCTCAAGACGATCCTTCCGGAGCATCTTGGTAACCAAGCGGCAATCGAACGCTTTGTTAAGGAAGCGGAAACGCTGAAAAGACTCAAGCACGAAAATATTGTCAGCTTGCGCGACTTCCGAAAGTATGAAGGTTACTTTTATGTATTGATGGAGTACATCGCGGGATCGACGTTAGATATTTACCTTCGCGATCGCAGTCCTTTGAGTGTATCGGAGGTTTTACATTGGTTTACGCCGCTCGCCGAGGCGGTGGATTACGCGCATCGCAAGGGAGTGGTGCATCGCGATATCAAACCCTCGAATGTGATGTTAGGTTCGACCGGTAGTCCGTACTTATTGGATTTTGGTATCGCTCGTCAAGCGGACTCGGCGCACACGCAGGCTCGTCGATTAGGCGCAGGGACGTGGGAGTACATGGCACCAGAGCAATTCGATGATGAT
>JBEGUT010000216.1:0-6718 GCA_041178745.1 Planctomycetota bacterium
CACCAATACATCGTTGACTTCAAACTGGCTACTATCGGTCAGAAGCAACAAGCGATCGTAAGCAGGAATCAAGTGAATATGCTTGAGCCGATCGATCGCCTTGAGTTGATGCGTTGTTTCTTTACCTGTTTCCAAGTCCCAATACGTCAACAGTCCGCTGGACTCAAGGGCCGCAACATATCGATTCAGGGCGAGAGCAATCTTGGCATCCGCCTGAAACTGCTTCTGCAAGATCGTTTCGCCTGTGATTCCGTGCCACAATCGTAATGTTACGCTTTTTGCCGCATCTCCGCTGGCTTCAATAGCAGGTGTCGCAGGCCTATCGGACTTGAAATCGACGATTCGTTCTTTCCAAACATGCCACGTGGTCCAGCCACCATCGAATGGCGATGATTCGATTTCATGTCCATCATGAGCGTCCAGAACACGACGTGCCTTCGCCGTTGGATCAATAACAACCAAGCGATCATCGCTTGCCGCTACCTCGCAAGATGGACCGAACCCTTCCACTTTCCACAGAACTCGACCGGTAAACAGATCGCGAGCTTCAATCGTATTACCCCGCAAGATGATGACACAGTGATCAAAGACTGGGCCAAGTTTCGAAATGTTAGTCGACCGCGATGTGACTCGATAAACTTCCACACCAAGACTGTTGGGTGTTGACTGCATTGTAACACTTTCGCGTTGATTGGCTGCCTCGGGCGAAAACATTTCCTGCTTCCACAGCAGTGCATCGCGCGAGTCGCGATAAACACCTAAAGTATCAAAGACTGCGATCTCGGTCTTTCGCTGAACTACCAAAAAGGATCTCACTGTCCGAGCTTCGGATGACCTCAAACGCGAGTCATTCGAGTTGCAATTGACGACGAGCGACTCTTTTCCATCTGGATCGATCAGCACAATACGATCGGAACCATCGCGTACTTCGAAACCAGCCAATGGAACGCTACGGCACTGAAGCAATTTGGCAGGCGTCGTGACAGGTCGAAACATTGCATTCTCGGCCGCATCTAGTGATGTGACCGTCTCCGTTTCAGGCCACTTTACCGCGCTCGCAGATTGCACCGCAATCACCGAAAGACTCGCTACAGGGTCTGCAGATGTTCTCGCTAATCCCGCCACCATCATTTGCAAATTCTTTACAGCCACTTTCTTATCAGACGCTTCATAAAGCTGAATCAATTTCTCTTGTGCAAGCGATGATGAAGGAGAGGTCAGGTCTAACGCTATCGGCGTCAGCAATGACTCCGCTTCTAACAATGCATTACCTCCACCTCGGTTGATCCATTGTGTGGCAAGGTCAACGGCCAGTGGTGCCACCGCGGGTACGGGTGCGAAGTAGCTGAGACGCCGCGTTTTTGCGACCAAGTCTTCATTGCGATTCTGCGAGCAGTAATCGTAAAACTTCTTATCGAGCGATTGACGATCTTCAACCGACTGACTTAGGTACACCTGACGAAGTTGCGAACGAATCCAAAGATCCAAATCGACTTCATGCCCCATTTCCAACTCGATCCATTCGCTTCGATCGAGTATCGTGGAGACACGATCTTTGCAACGTAGTTCCAAAAGCTGCATTAAGGGTTCGATCGCTTCCTTCTGATTTCCTTCTCGCAAATACCCACGAGCCAGTGCCGTTAGGAAGGAAACGCGTTGCGGACGCAATTCGATCAGTGGTTCAATTTCTTTCGCAAGCTCCTTGGATTCTGCGAAGTTCTCACGAAGCGATTGCAGTATGGTCACAATCATCAAGAAACGAATTTCATCGTTTTCCGGATATAACGTGAAGGCCTCGCGAAGAACTTTCAATGCTTCCTCTTTTTGATTCTTAGCCAGCAGTAGTTCGCTTTGACGAGCCAGTGCCCACGCATCCTTAGGATCGGTACCCAGTTTAGCTGCGACCGATTTCTGTAAGTCCTCGAAGGTATGAAAAAGACTCATCCCGAACGGACTGATCGACAGCAATTGCTCGCGAAATGCGAACAAGTTTCCAGTTGGAACATCTACGCGAGTTGTGTTGAGAATCTTTCCTTCCGGTACGTTGAGTTCTACGATTTCGTTGGTCGAAAGCGGGATGAAGTACCGATCACCTCTCCGTACTCCGGTTCCGCTGGCTTGACTGGAAGCATTAAAGTTGAGGGGCTTGGGCCAAGCCAGCTTTCCATCACTGAGATTCAAGGCTGTCGCGACACGGTCGCCAATCAAGAGCACCTTATCCCCGAAAACTCCGCCAACGTATCGGTAGGGATCTCGACGTTGTGACCACAGGACTTCTCCGCTGACAAGGTCCAAACAAAATAGAACATCTGATTCGCTGGAGGCAACTAGCACCTTGCCACCGGCGATCGTCAATGGAACCCCAGTCCAAAGTCGATCGTTAAGTGCGTTTCCTTCCTGGATAATCGCCTGCTGGAATGGACCACCTCGACCAACGTTTACCGACAGCGTGTCCTTAAAGCGGAACGCCCAACGCAACGATCGGGATGCCACGTCAATCGCAAGAACGACACCTCTTCCAGTCGGGCAAAGCAATATTCCATCCGCGTACGACAACAGAATATTCGCCGATGAAAGATCTGAACCACCACCAAAGTTGTTACTTTGCGTTTGTACAAGTTGCTGTTTCCAGAGAAGCTTGCCCGTTTCTGAATCAATCACTACTAAGCTTGTTTCGCCATTGATCTCAGCAACTGCGTAAAGCTGATTTTCGATTGGAAGCGGTGCTCCGAGAAAATGGGCGCCCGCCAGTAACGGCTCATCTTCCCCATCGTCGCCGCCGACACGCCAAACCCATTTCCCTTCCCCCGCAACACTACATGCTTCAAGATAATTTAGCTTCTGAGCCAAGGTTCCAAAGTTCTGCAATCGATTGCGGAGTTGAGCTGGAGTTAAAGAGCTTGCGTCCGCTTCATCTGGCTTGCTAATAACATAAATCCTTTCGCCATCACTGCTGATTTGCCAATACAGCACGTCGCCCCAAACACGCTCGGCGAGAAGATCTGGTAACGAAACGTCGATATCCATTTGCATAGGAAAGAATTCAGGAGTCTGTCCCCACTGTGAACTGCTGAGCGACTGTTCCCATTGCAACTTACCGGTCTGACTATCGACACCGCGCAAGCTATGATCGATCGTTTTGTAGACGATCGTATTCCCTATAACGATCGCCGAGGCGGAAGGGAAAATTGCTGGAGAATTCTCGCCGCGATTTTCTAAATATTTTTGTAATCTCAACTCGTCAGGTCGGCCTCGCGTCAAAGGTACTTGCCATCTTGCGGTTGGCAGCGGTAACGCGGCTGCCGAATCACTGTTGCGTTGCGGCGAGCCTCCTGCCATTAACCAGTCGGAACCGATCGACCCGGAAAGTCCCGACCTTGGGAATTTACTTAAATCACTCTCTTGCCAAGCTTTATCTGGACTGAATTCATAATCCTTTCCAGACCAATTTATTTTCTTTCCTGCATACAATGCATTGGCAGTTTGAAGTGCGGCAATCGCCCTGTCGGATCGGCCTGCTTCCACCCAGCAACTCGAAACAAATAGCGCTAGCGATGGACCCAACTTTGCAGAGCCCCCAGGGCTTTGCATCAATCGTTCCGCTAATAAGGCAGCGGACAACGGCCTTCCTTCGACTAAGTACTTGCGAGCCATCAGCATCGTCGCTTCGTAACCAGCAAGCGTATGAAAATAGTGCCGCGAAACATCTTCGATTCCAGACCAATCGTAAGAGTCGACCGCATCGGTGAGTAATTGCTTTGCTGTTACTCCGTATCTCAACTCGATCTGCTCACGTTGTTCGGCAGGCAACGATTCTAGCAGTGAGGAGGCTTTGGCTCGCACGCTTCCGGTGATCAAACCTGATTCTTTAAACGTCAAAAAATAATCTTGCGAAAGCTCATTTCCTTCGACATCCTGAGAGTCGCTGGGCTCCATAAGAATTTTGCCCAACATCTCGATCGCTTCCGTGAACTTCTGTTCTTTGATCGCTTTTTCAGCTTCAGCAATCTGACGTCGAACAGCTCGTGGAGCCAAGGTGATCGCATCGTTTTCTTCAAAGCCACCATCTTGGGCCGACAATGATGGAGCAAGCTAACTGACAAACAGGACTGGACTGAGAAACCAGAAAAAGATAACCGCAAAGCTTTTAGCGGTTCGGAAGATTCTTGTTGCCACTCCACGCCTCCTTGAAATCTGTGCCAAAAAGCGAGCTCGTCTCATTATTCCATAAAAACGTATTCCACGGGAATCGTAGAAGCGAATTCCCGTGGAATGTGGCATAAGCCTATTGTTGTCGTTCCTAAGTGACCAAATCAATCGACTTGGCTATCGGACAGCAACGACTAATCGCGGTTTTGCAGGCTCATCACGAACTGCAAGATGTACCAGAATAGCAACGCAACAGAAGCGAACAAAGCTAAAGCGGCAGCTACATACTGATCTTCGCGATATTGATGTAATACGTTACTGGTGTGGTACAAGATGTAGCCGCTCGCAAGGGCAATCATTGCACCGGTGAAAAAGATGCCCATGTTAAATCCGAATAGGATCGAGCAGATGATTAGCCCCATCGCCAACAACCCGCCCCAAGCCAAGTAGCGGCCCATCCATGAGAAATCCGCTTTCGTGATCAGCGTAACGATCGTCATTCCACCAAACATGATAGCCGTCATGATGCCCGCTACAGGAATGGCATCACCGTAGAATCGCGAAGCGATATACAAGAGCGGCAAAAAGATTACCGCTTCAGCCACTGTGTAAAGACCAAGTCCCATGTACTGCATACCGCGTGACGAACCAGAATTCGCCCACGACTGCGCGATCCACGAAACGAACATGAACGCCCCAAGCACCAGCAACCAACTCCACTGGCCAGCCGTCAGCGTACGAACGATGGATTGCAAAGTCGCTTCGGGAACTGCCGTCAGCAAGAACGCTTCAATACCGATGAACAGACCGATTGCGCCGGCCAAGTGAGCATAAGTTTTACGTAGAAATGAGGTCCGTGCCGCTGCCACTTCCCAATCATTGATCACTCCGTATCCGGGTGCTTGGTAAGGGCTCGACTCCTCGTAAGAAGACGAATAAAAGTCTTTCGAATTCTGCATCTCGACACTCTCCAAATGGGTGGGAAGGAGTTCCGCAATCGGACTCCTTTCATAATCTACCGCTACAATCGTATCACAGCAAACAGGAATGGCCCTCCGATTGGGAATAAAGACGATAAGGGGCGATAATCTTTCTGATTACCATAAATGATCACTTGAAAAATCCGGTTGAATTCCACTTGTTATTCTCTCGGACTTTCCATTCCCCCTCGATGGTGTTAATTCAGAGCATCGTAGATTTCGAAGGGCATCAATTAAATACTACGTCGTTCGAAACGAAGCGGTTTTGGGAAAAAATCTTATGCGGGTTCAAAAAGCAGTTATCACCGCAGCAGGGCCTGGCCAAAACGGCTTGCCCCTCCAGCGTCTGGTGGATCGCGATGGCGTTGAGAAAACGGCCCTGGAAATGATCATCGAGGAGATTGATTCGGCAGGCATCGAATCGTTAGCAATCGTGATCCGCCCCGGTGATCGAGACGCTTACGCAGCAGCCTCCGGACGCTACGTAGATCGCCTGACGTTTGTCACTCAAGAGCAGCCACGCGGATACGGAGATGCAATCCTGTGCGCTCGTAAGTTCATGGGCGACGAACCCGTACTGCACCTGGTTGGAGACCATCTCTATCTAAGTCGCATCGGCAAACGATGTGCTCAGCAATTGATCGAAGCCGCAGAGGCAGAAGGATGTGCCGTTTCAGCGGTTCAACCCACGCGCGAACATATGCTTCCCTATTTCGGAACCGTCGGTGGCAACCGCCTATCGGGAAGCGACCATCTCTACGAAATCAAACGGGTTATCGAAAAACCGACTCCTACACTCGCTGAACAGGAACTCACGATTTCTGGGTTTCGCAGCGGAATCTACCTCTGCTTTTTTGGAATGCACATTCTGACTCGTAGCACGATGGACATATTGGCCGAGTTAGCCGCGCGCAACCCATCGCGATCTATTCCCCTCGCCGAAGCGCTCAACGAATGCGCTTCGCGTGAACGCTACCTCGCCTGCGAGATCGCAGGGAGTCGGTACAACATTGGTATGAAATACGGTTTGCTTAGCGCGCAGTTAGCGTTTTCACTTTCAGGCGTCGACCGCGACAAGATTCTCACTGAAATGGTCGAACTCTTGGCACAGCAATCTAATAAATCGTAAACATATTCGTTCCGATAACGACTCTGTTACACACAACTGTTTCTTGGATGCTTCACGCTAAATCGTGCATCGAACAACTTTTCTTAAACACACTCAGAAAACAAAACGAGCGATAGGGTTATCGAATGACGACTTCTACGACAAGTAATTCGACAGGGCAAAAACTGATCGAAACCATCGTGTCGGAAGATGATTCTCTTCGCCACCGATCCCTTAGCAGTTTTTGTGAATCGCGATCTTTGGACGAGTTGCTGAAAATCACGGCGGAGTTGGATTCATTCTGGAGAAATGCTCCAAGCTTATATCATCGCGTCCGAGCGATGTTTTTTCTCAGCGCTATATATCGCTACGAGTTACCAACGAGACTATCTCCAACCAGCGTTGGATTGATTCCTCATGGTGCGCACGAGCATCTACTATCGCGTCGATTTGTCGAAGCGATCGATGAATTGCTTGAGAT
>JBEGUT010000217.1:0-6675 GCA_041178745.1 Planctomycetota bacterium
AGCGTTTTGGGCCCCGTGGCGTCATCCGCTCTTATGCCGGTGGCAAGATTGAGGACACCGGCCCCTTAACTAAAAAACGTATGGAAACCATCGATGAAGAGGTATTGACAGTTACTAAGGACTTTTTGGATCGCGCGAAGAAAGCGGATAAGCCCTTTTTCTGCTGGTTCAATACAACGCGAATGCACAACTTCACCCATGTGAAAGAAGAAAACCTAGGCAAGTCCGGGCTTGGCTTTTACGCCGACGGAATGATCGAGCACGATGCCTTGGTCGGTAATCTTTTGGACTATGTCGATAGCCTCGGCCTAACCGAGAATACCATCGTCTTGTACATCACGGATAACGGTCCGATGGTTTGTTTGTATCCAGATTCTGGTACCACTCCATTCCGCGGTGAAAAGAATACGAATTGGGAAGGTGGTTGGCGCGTTCCTGCGTTGATTCGTTGGCCAGGTAAAGTAAAGCCTGGCACAAAGTTCACGGGTGTAGTCGCTGGTGAAGATTGGATGCCAACGTTGCTCACAGCAGCCGGAGTCCCCGATGTAAAGCAGAAGTTGCTCACCGGTCATAAGGCAGGGGACAAGACGTTCAAGGTTCATCTCGATGGATATGATCAGACGGACTATCTCACGGGTAAATCGAACACGAGCTCGAGAAAAGAGTTTTTCTACTTTAGCGATGATGGTGATTTGCTCGCGTTACGATATGAGCGACTGAAGGTGCATTTCATGATTCAGGAAGCTACCGGGATCGACGTGTGGCGACGACCTTTCACGATGCTACGAGCACCGATCTTCTTTGATTTAGAAATCGACCCAGGCGAGCGTGCGCAGGAAGGCATGGGATATAACTATTGGTGGTATCGTCGGTCCTTCTTAGCTGTTCCTTTGCAGCAGGTGGTTGGCAAGACGTTGATGACTTTCAGGGAATTTCCTCCGCGACAGCGTCCTTCTAGTTTTACGATAGACCAAGCCATGGAAGCACTCAAACGAAGTGCTGGAAATAGCGCGGCGAAATAGATGAAATAGTTGTCGAGTCTGGTGGAGCGTATTCAGTCTGGGAATGGAGAGGATACTTCACGCTCCTCTTGTGCGACTGTGACGCAAGGAACCACAAAGCGGTGATAGCTAGGATTGTCATGCAAGCCTAGCATCACCGATTTTATTTGTTTTTGGGGTACAATAATGAGCCGTGATTTTAAATGAAATGCTCTGGTTTTAAGGCACACAATCACTATGCTGCAAGACAACCCACCACGACTGCTTTTCTTTACGGGTAAAGGTGGTGTTGGAAAGACATCCATAGCTTGTTCCACTGCCGTTGCACTGGCCGATCAAGGGAAGAGGGTATTGCTGGTGAGTACGGATCCTGCATCGAATCTTCAGCAGGTATTCGGTCAAGCTATCAGTGATCGGAAAGCGACATCGATTCTCGGCGTTAACGGTTTGGATGCTATTAACATCAATCCGAATGCGGCAGCTGTCGCCTATCGAAATCGCATGATCGATCCAGTCCGTACATTGCTGCCACAATCTGTGGTGACGCATATGGAGGAGCAACTGTCGGGGGCATGTACTACAGAAATCGCAGCATTCAACGAGTTTACGGACTTATTGACCAGCGAAGAGACACAGGAACGATATGACCATGTTGTGTTCGACACAGCACCGACAGGTCACACGCTTCGGCTACTTCAATTACCGAAAGCGTGGTCTGAATTTTTGGAGTCGTCTGCCGGTGGTGCTTCATGCTTGGGACCACTAGCAGGATTAGTTGATAAGAAAAGTCAATATTTTCAATCTTTTACGACCCTTGCAGATCCAACATCCACCGTTTTTGTTTTAGTCATAAGGCCGAAACGAGAAACGGTGTGGGAGGCGGAGCGTACTAGTCGCGAGCTCCGTGAGCTGGGTATTACCAATCAAAGATTGGTGATCAATGCGATTATGCCAACGCACGACACGGCTGATCCGCTGGTGATTGCTCTGCAGGCACGCGAGAAGGAGCTTCTTGATTCGCTCAGTCCGCATCTCGCTGCGCTTCCCTGCGACAAGGTTTATCTTAAGCCATATAACATGGTTGGATTAAATGCGATCCGAGCGTTGGTTGGAAATTTGCCTTCGCGCGAAGCGATACCTCAAAGCGGCTTTGAGATACAAGAAAGCGATTCTTATAAAGACAGTTTGTCGAATAAGGTTTCTCTTGAGGGGACTTCGCTTGGCGAGCTAGTAGACGAGATCGAAAAAGATCACAAAGGTCTTGTCATGGTTTTGGGTAAGGGAGGAGTTGGTAAAACGACGATCGCGGCAGCGATTGCTTTAGCACTTGCTTCGCGAGGACATGCGGTCCAGTTGACAACGACCGATCCAGCAGCTCATTTGAGTTTGGCGATCGATTCATCTTTTCCCAATTTGGTGGTCGATCGCATCGATCCCGTGATGGAAGTGGAACGTTATCGCCAGAGTATTCTTGATACGCAGGGGAGTGGGGTCGATGAAGCGTCAAGGTCGTTGTTGGTTGAGGATCTGCGTTCGCCATGTACGGAGGAGATAGCAGTCTTTAAGGCGTTTGCGAGGGTAATCGATGAATCGCGCGAAAAGTTTGTGATTGTTGATACCGCACCCACGGGGCATACGCTGTTGCTGCTGGATGCGACGGGAGCCTATCACCGAGAAATCTCGCGGCATTCAGAAGACACTCTTTGTATTAGGACGGCTTTGACGCAACTGCAGGATCCATCCCAAACAAAAATGATTCTAGTGACCTTAGCAGAAACAACTCCGGTTTTGGAGGCTATCGATTTACAGGAGGATCTGCGAAGAGCCAAGATTGAACCATGGGCATGGGTTATCAATTCCTCAATCTATCTCGCGAAACCAACCGATCTTCTGCTGGTGGCCCGTGCAGAGGCCGAATTAAAGCATGTTTTGAAGGTACAAGAGATGAATAAGCGGTTTGCGATTGTGCCATGGCAGGTCGTTGAGCCAAGCGGCATCGAAAAGCTACTTGCGCTGACGAAGCCGAATGCCGGAGGGTAAATTTGAAGCTGTCGGTACCTTTAGTAACAATCCAGCGTTACAATGCTAGGAGAGTACAGGCCGTCGATTAGGAGCGGTGCATAGGATAAAATCTGAGCGTGAGGCGGTTAAATGTCGTTGATCGAAATCTACGATCGTGCGTTATGTTGTTCGACGGGAGTATGTGGACCGGAGGTTGACCCCGATCTGCCGCGCTTTGCGGGTGATATCGAGTGGTTGAAATCACAAGGTCACAAGGTGTCACGATTTAATCTCGCGCAAAGCCCGATGGCCTTTGTTGAGAATAAGAAGATTCATGAAGTTCTCAGTAAAGAAGGGACCGAATGCCTTCCCGTGATTATGGTTGACGGTGAGATCGTCAGTCGTAAAGAGTATCCGCAACGCGAAAAGATGCTGCGCTTGGTTGGCAGTGTTTCGTCAAAGGCGGTCTTACCTGTCACAGAGCCTAACAAGTCGTGTTGTGGCCCCAAGGGTTGTTGTTAGAGCTAGAGCAGTAGAGCAGCTATCATCGTGGCCATTGCGAGCTACCTGTTTCGTAGTTCAAAAGGGCCTTCTCCTAAAAGTTGTTCAGAGGAACACCTCGGAAATGCACAAAGCGGATCCTCTAGCTATCCAAGAAAATCGTAACGGCTTTACTTTGGTTGAATTGCTGGTGGTGATCGCCATCATCGGTGTGCTGGTTGGATTACTATTGCCAGCAGTGCAATCAGCACGTGAAGCGGCGCGGCGAATGCAATCCGCAAACAACCTCAAGCAAATCGGCTTAGCGATTCAGAATTTCGAAAGCGCTCATAGGCATTATCCCAACAGTGGTGGGTACGACTATACACCGGGCATTCCAGCTAACTCAGCGCCCTACGAAACGCTTTCTAAGGGACAAGTCGTTCCATCACCAGACGTGCATACGATCATTCCAGGATACGGTAAGTTCAGACCGCGTTGGGGGGATCCACGCAAGAAAACAAAAATGCAGTTGGGATCGACTTTTTATTCGCTGCTTCCCTTTCTCGAGCAAATGGCTCTCTATCAGGATCCGATACTCTGTTACCAAACTCCGCTAGCCGTTTTTCATATGCCATCGCGGCGTTCCGCAGAGAGATATCCAGTTCCCCAATCAGATCCCGTCTATCCCGGATGGAACTATAGCGATGGTGGTATGGGGCCAAGCGCAAGAACAGATTACGCCGCCAATGATTTAGTCTGTTACACCACGTATGCGGGATGGGGAAAAGTGATGAAGGCCAGTGGCGTCACTGATGGTGTTAGTAACACCATCTTTGTTGGTGAAAAGGCGATGGCTCAAAGAGCTTATCAGGAGGGCTCGCAGTACTGGGATGAACCGTATGTGCTCGGTGGTAATGGAGGGGTTGGTAGGTGTGGTGATGAATTCTATTCGGATCAGCAATTGAATTTATTTCCGGAACGTGCATCAGGGGCTGGGTGGAGTCAGGGTGCGGACTCATGCGGTGGTGGGAACTGGGGAGCACCGAACGCCGGTGGGCCGCAGTTCGTGCTTGGAGATGGAAGCGTTCGGCTGTTATCTTTTTCAACGGAAAAAAGCGTCATCCGTAAAATGATTCGTCCCGCCGACGGCGAGGTTGTCGATTTGGAATCCCAGTGATGCATCCTGCAAAGAAGTTGAACTACTTATCTGCAATCCTTCTTCTTATGTCGTTCTTGGGATGCGGCGAGCGTCCTCCTAAGTTAGTTAGCGTTGAGGGGAAGGTGTTATTTGAAGGTAAGCCGGTTACGGCAGGAAGTATCATTTTTCATCCTGCTCAGAATAATGCCTACACGCGAGATAACCCCAGCAGTCTGCTGCAATTGGATGGCGGATTCACCATGAAAACATTTCCCTTCGGTGAAGGAGTATCTCCGGGCGATTACACGATAACCCTTTCTCCCGAAGTGGCCCAAAGGCTTTCGTTAATCGATTGTGCCGATCAAGAAAAGTCACCACTCAAAATAAATGTTCCAGACGAAGGAGTTCACGGTTTGTTGATTCAGCTTCCAGTTTCGAAAAAGTAGGCAAGGACGAACTAGAATGCGAATGTAAAAACTCCTATTGTTGGTCTGTTTGTGTGCTGCACCTGCCGCTTGTCGTTTGCCAAAGCGATCCCTAATGCTAGATCTTCCAATAAGAAAAGTGATTGATCCAGTGCTTGGGCGAGTTGCGATGACCCTTCGCGACTTAGGCTTTTCTGCTAATGCTCTAACTTGGTTCGGCTTTGCGATTGGATTATCGGGTGCCCTATGTATCGCTTTGGGTTGGTTCGGTACTGCCGTAGCGTTAGTCGCCTTGAATCGTATCATCGATGGACTCGATGGATGTGTTGCCAGACTCAAAGGACCGACAGACCTCGGCGGTTTTCTTGATATTGCTCTCGATATGATATTCTATTCGAGCGTTCCTTTTGCTTTTGCGCTTCAAAGCGACGTTAATCAATTACCTGCAGTGTTTTTGGTTTACAGTTTCATTGGCACTGGGAGTTCATTCTTAGCATTTGCGATTGTTGCAGCAAAGCAGGAGGGGAAGTTGCAGCGTAGTCCGCAGAAGAGTTTCTTTTACTCGGCAGGACTTATCGAAGGCACCGAGACCGTCATTTTTCTGCTGCTGGTTTGTGCCTTTCCCAGTTACTTTCCAATGATGGCTTGGGTCTTTGGCTCGTTATGCTGGCTGACAACCGCCATTCGTATTGCAACAGCGATCTTTGTCTTCGCTGAGAAGTAAGCATAGGCGACGAATCGATAAACGAGTTTTTTCAAGGAGTGATTCATGGTGACATCTTGATAAGTGTTTTAACTTATCTTGTCGTGGTTGCTATCCTCATTGCTCGTTGCGTTAATCGATTTTGCTGATCGAATTCCAGAAAGCGATTTCAGCCTTTACTCCGGTCGAATCGTCGTTAATGAAATCTTGTTTAGTTTGATAAAATGTCATGCGGCCATCGGACATCAGTGAAAAGCGATCTCCGACGGAAAGTGCCTCTCGTACATCGTGTGTGACGAAGATAGCGCTAAAGTTAAACTGATGATGCAGTTTGCGATAAGTTTCCTGCATGATATTACGGGTGCGATCGTCAAGACTGCAGAACGGCTCATCGAGCAACAAAACCTTTGGCTCGGCTTGGATGGCTCTTGCGAATGCAACTCGCTGCTTCTGACCACCAGATATTTCCCAGCTTTGTTTTTTTGCGTGATCGGACATTTCAATCAGTGAGAGAAGCCCTTCGGTTTGTTCACGGATGACAGCCTCGGAGAGCTTTTTAATTCGTAGAGGAAATGCGATGTTCTCAAAGATATTAAGGTGGTCGAACAGAAGTGGTTCTTGGTCGAGATAAATGATTTTCCGATCTTTGGCAGCGAGCGATTCAATGGATACTCCCTGCAAAAGAATCTGACCTTGCTCCGCCCTTAGCATTCCCGCAATTGCTTTAAGTAGAGTTGTCTTCCCGCATCCACTTTGGCCGAGCACGACGAGCGTTTCGCCTCGAGACAATTCCAGATGGAGATTTCTGAGGATTGCTTTCTTGTAGGAGACGTTAAGATTTCTCACTATGAGGAAAGGTGATTGGCTAGGCTTGTCTGGTGTTGGTTTAGTCATGGAGATTTCTCCAACGGCCCCGGCAATTCA
>JBEGUT010000218.1:0-6669 GCA_041178745.1 Planctomycetota bacterium
GGCTACGTAAGGTAGATTGCGATAGTGGTCTTGATAGTCTAATCCGTAGCCCACCACAAATTCATCTGGAATATTGAATCCAACGAAATCGGGCTGCATATCGACCTGTTGACGCCCTACTTTATTAAGCAAAACGGCCGCTCGTAGCGACTTGGGCTGAAACTCTATCATTTTTGCCATCACCTCAGATAGCGTTTTGCCGGTATCAAAAATATCATCGATCAACAACACATCACGGTCGCGAATGTCCAACATCATACTATCGTTGAGAGTCAGGTCACCCGACGATGTACCCCCGCGATAGCTGCTCGCCTGAATAAGTCCAACTCTCAGTGGCATTTCTAGTTGGCGAATCAAATCCGCCAACAACATGATCGCACCCGTCATGATGGCAATAACCGTCAAAGGCCGATCGCCGTAGCAGTGGGTAATCTGCTTGGCCATCGCCGCAACGCCCTCTTCCAACTGTTGCTCGCTCAATAAAACTTTCACGATTTCACGTTGTCCTTTTTCGTCGCTCTCAAAAATCGATCTCGTCGCCATCGCTCGGAACAAAAACCGAATCAAATAATTGACGAGCCTCGCTCAAGCGTAAAGGATTCTCGGAGTCCGCATAGGGGTTGGTATGTACGAGTGCTAATTTGCCAACTTGGTACTTTACGGCTCGCTGGACTACCGCCGAAGTCCAGCTGTGTCCCGTAGCTACGCCCAACTGATGGTGCTCGTCATCGAAATAACATTCGTGTACCAATAAGTTAACTCGGCGCAAGTGCTCCAAATAGGAATCACTTTCTCGCGCCACGGTATCGGTGACGTAAGCAAGCGAATGGGAATCCTTATCGATGCGAAAACCAAGTGAGCCACCAGGGTGGTCTTGCGGCCACCACCGGACCTTGGCACCGGACGTTAACACCATCGAACCACTTTCACCTTCCAACGCAATCCACTCGATCGGTGGCAGCACTGGAAAAATCTCTGAGGAAAAAAGGTTTTTCTGGATGGCATCTAGTTTATTTTGAAGCCCAAAAACTCTTACCTTCTCAAGCTTGAAGGGATCCTGCCATGCCAACATATAGGTCAAACCGACGATGTGATCCAAATGAGCATGGGTTAGCAGCAGATCGAAATGAGAACTTTGTAGATTTTGTCTGACACGAAACAAGCCAGTCCCAGCGTCAAGAACCAAATTGAGTTCGGGAATCATGTAACACGACGTATGACGTGTTTCTGATGGCTGATATCCGGACGTACCCAAACATAACAATTTCATGGCCTAATCCCCGCGCGCAAGCGCAACCGATGACTCTTTAACCGCCTAGGGTCATGAAATAATATACGTTTTTTTTGAGAGCCTTGGGATACTCATCGATAGCCATTCCTCAAACCGTTATTAAGGCTGACGGCTCGGACCAAAGAGTTTATCTAAGGTTTCGAAGGGCTTTTCTAATTTATCTAATGGCAATCGCTGCAATTGCTTGTTCAATTCCCGTTGGATTGCATTCTGCCCCGCTTGCATCGCTGTCCCTGCAGCCAGATTGGATGTCAACGTAGCGATCATTCGCCAATCCACTTCTGGCTTGGAAAGTGTACCTCGGATGGGAATATCGAGCGATTTACCACTCAATGACTGGAGATAGTTCTGTTTTTCGACCCAGGCATTTTGGATCGGTACGGAAACCATCATTTCCATGGATCCATCAAGCCCAACTCGCCCCATCGACTTAACCTCAACATCCCCGACCATCAAGGTAAAGTTGCGGTGAATCACCTGACCATTCTTAACTTCAAAATCAATCGACTGATCCTTGATCTGCAACCACTGACCTCCCAGCGATTGTAGGACTGGACTACTTCCCGGATTGGTCGACGCTGGAGGATTCGCATTGGGTACCGCCGATGCCGCTAACGGATTAGCAACACCGCCAGCCATCGGCAGAAAAGCTGATGCCGCATTGAACTCCCCTTTGCGAATCGCATTGACGTATTGCACCAACTGCAAAATGCTCGAACTCAAAGGTCCAGGTCCTATCGCCGCATTATGAACGGTAACCTTGCCAGCAATATTTTGTTGCATCAAATCCGTCGGTACTAGTTCGGCATAGTCGACATCGAGACTAAGAGTTCCTTCGGCGCTCGTAGCACTGGCCACAATCGGCGTTACGTACTGAAGCCACCCTTGATACATTTGAGGAGTGATATCGACGTGATCCAGCACGGTACCCTTCTTCTGCACAATGCGCAAGGGTTCTTTCGCTAGATCCGCTGTCATATCAAATTGCACTTTACCTTGATTGACGGGAATCGCGCTGGCCAACTGCAGAATCCCTCGATCAATCTTTACGGGGATCTCGGCAGAGCCAATATTAAGCCCTATCGCGCTGGCTCTCTCCCAACCTAGTTTCGAGTCGGCATTTAAACCCGAAAGGGTCGATGCCCCCTCAGGTAGCTTCAGCAACGTAACATCGAGAGGTTCGGTTCGTTGACCTTCCAACGCAACCCAGCCCGCTAAATACTGCTGCATTCTCTCGGTAACCTTGGCGGCATCATACGTATACTTTCCGTTCATACTCAATGCCTGACTTTGATGGGTCGGATCCCATAGCAGTTGGCCCGCATAGGCAACCCATCCCGTTTGCAGATCGGTCTGAGTCATTTTCACGGCGCCGGTGATCGCATCCCAAGATCCTTCACAAACAGTTCGAATGCGTTGCTCTTCCCAAATCTTCTGGGAACCGATCGCCCCTTTGCCTGAGTTCGGTGAGGTGCTCACTAGGGCACCTGGGGATACAGATCGAGGCGCATTGGATTCTGCGAGGATATCCGTTCCGTCAGCAGTAACTTTCCAAGTCAAACCCTTCTTGGTGACAACCCAGCTTGCATTGCCAACAATCTCGCCGGAAAGACGAAGCGGCAAAGGTTGTGGAGTAACAGCTCCGGAACGTCCATTGTTGTTACCCAGTGGAGTAATCGGATTGCGAGATGGATCGTTGTTTGGAGCGATCGCAACGGGAGAATTCATCGAACTGGTAAGGTTTGCAAGATTGATTCGAAACGCGCCAGCACCCACCCGGTTTTCAGCCTCACCCTCGACCTTGACATTATCTGCAGCTCGAAGCGCAAAAGACGCCGCCTGCACTTCTAAGCTCGCGATCTCTAGCCTCGTCAAATTCTGACTATCGATTCGTCCCTGGAATTCTCCCTTCATTTGAGGCTCAGCAATCTTCCACTGCGACGTCTGCACCTCCAAAGGCTCGGCCATCCAATTCGCTTTAGTTACTTCAACATGCGATGCGTCGACGAGAGCAGCTGCTTCGAAATCTAATTTGCCACGCAGGGCGACGTCGGGCTGCCACGTATTGCACAACATCATGCGACGTTGCCAAGCAGCCATGTCACCGAGAAACTTGATTCGCGCTGATGCTGGTGGAATAGCGGCGACTGATGTTAGCTTGCTTGCCACATCCTCTTGCCCACCCGTAGGCAAAAGTACTGGCTCAAATAATTCAACAATCGCTTCTTCCGCATTAGAGAGCAAGCGGACTCGACCGCGGTCGATACGATGTAATCGATTGCCGACTAAACGAAGCGTCAAGTCAGCTTCGCCTCGCCACGCTGGTTCAGTCAATTCGCCACCTTGAGTTCGCAGCACCAATGGCGTTGTCTGAAGCTCGCCATTCAACTGGATCAATCCCTCCGTGGATTTTTCCCACGAGACTGTTCCATCGGCAGAACCATCAACTCGCTCCAGCGGCAAAGTGACAAATTCGTCGAGTCGTTTTTTCAATTTCGGTAAATCAACCTGACCTGAGATTCGCCCTCCCTCAAGCGATCCTGACGCTTGAAAATCACAAAACTCAGCTTTCATTTCACCTTGAAAGCGAACCTCGCCAGCGGCATCGGGTTGAACCTGCATGACCGCAGCCAACGGATCCTCCCAACGAATCGATTGCCCCTGAATATTCGCCTCCAAATCACCCAATGTCAGTTCGTATCGCGACTGAGGAAGTCCGCGAGTGTCAAGCTTCTGTTTCAACACCAGATCAGCCGCTCCCGAAATCAAAACCATGTTGTCGCGGATCGGAACCAAGGAAGGTGCAACCTGCATCAACTTCGGAAGGTCTACTTTAGAACGGACATCAAACTCACCTTGAGCTATCCATGGTGCCGTCGGAGCCGGCGGAGTCAAAGGCCATGGCAGGGTTGCTGTCCCAGTCGCCTCTCCAAAATCACATTTCAAACGGTTCTCGATGACTTGCAGCTTACCACCAGCTAACTGCCAACTTCCTGACCAAGTCGCTTGCTGCATCGCTGCAGGTTGCGCGCCGAGCCATTGCGGAGCCGACAGCATCACCTCTGCCATCGTTCCCTCAGTGACATCAATACGCCACTGATCCGCACCATGGATAACACCTTGTGCCTTGAGACTCACCCAGCCCGCACCAGACTCAAGCGGCAGATCGGGGAATCGTCGCTTTACTAAAGAGATCCACATCAACGGCAACGTTTCTAACTCTGCCGATGTAAACAGAGACAACGGTGCCCCAGCACTATCAACTACGTCGGCTGGAGATAACGATTTCGTTCCAGTCTTTACATCCTCATTTGCTGCCGCAGCGTCTTGTACTTTGACAAGAAATTGCCCCGCAACGCCTGTTGCTGGATGGCGTTGAGACAACTTACCACCGACAGCAATCTTAGGCAGAATTTTAGAACTGCCATCCATATCGACAATCGCCTGTCGCACATCCAAATCCCAAGCTTCTTGCGTCAGCGCATCGACCGCATGCACCACCGAATCCTTCATAACCAACTTCAGAGCGGTCGATCCAGTTGAAGGATCCGAACTCTCACTCGGAGCATTCTGGATTTTTGCGAGAATCTTTTCCAAAGCTCGCTCGATACTCGTTGTCCCCTTCTCGACTTCCACCGTGGCTTCGAAGTGATCAATAACAATCGTTCCGAGCGATTGACGATTAGTCAGCAACCGCCACAAACTTAGTTCTGTGTCAACGCTCCCCACATGACAGAGTGGTTTACCATCCTCTTGCGTTACCGTGACGCCTTTCAAACAAAGTGGCTTGAACCAGCCGAAACGAATCGATTCCATATCGATCTTCAACGGATCCACCGCGCCTGTGCGCGCTAAAATTCCTAGCACTAAGCTTTTGCTTTGCAATGCCATGGGCGCAAAAACGATGAGAATCGCTGTCAGCAAAGCGAATCCTATGAAGTACTTTCGCCAAGTACGGTTACCCTTTTTTCGAGGAGTCGGTTCCTCAAGACTGTCATCGGGTAATTCGGCTTCTGCCATCTCGGTCTTACCCTTGCGGTTTCCAATTCGAGGCATTGACATTCTCCATAACTTCAAGCCAAGCGCTGACGGTCGCGTGTAGAGCGATCGCCGCAGGATTGTAGTAAAAGAAGTCAAAGCGAGCCTAGATCGAAAGTGGCTAAGATTGACGATAGCAATTGCTCATGAATGGATAGAAAACTCCCCCATGGTGAGCCTTATCGAAGAGCATTTCGGCATTGGCTTGCAAAGCGATCTTGTCGCCATCTTGTTTTCTATGTAAGTCCCTCAGGGTTTGTAAGTAATAGCTTACAAACAACCTAAAACCGACTCTAGGAAACCGAACCTACTTGAGACGCGGATCGTGAAAATTCATGGTAAAACAGCATTAGACCGCGATTCGCTGCCCTCTCCTTAGCCCCCACTTATTGCGATTGCCCCTTTTTTTGACGGCTCCCTTTTCGCCAACTAACATTGATAGCATGACGAACCAAATCGAAATTACCCCTGTTCAGAATCGAAAAGATCGGCGCGACTTCATGGAGTTGCTATGGCAACTTTACAAGAACGATCCCAATTGGATTCCGCCTCTTCGTCGCAATCAGGAAGAACTCGTCGGCTTTCACAAGCATCCTTTTTATGATGATGCAGAAGTTCAAACCTTCCTTGCACGTAAAGAAGGTAAGGTAGTAGGACGCATCGCGGCGATCATTAATCATGGGCACAATCGCCGCTTTGAAGAGAAACGAGGCTTTTTCGGTTTCTTCGAGAGCATCGATGATCCGGCCGTGGCTACCGGATTGCTCAAGGCGGCTGAGCAATGGAATAAAAGTAAAGGGATGACGGATATCCGAGGTCCGGTCAACCCGTCGCTCAACTATGAAGTCGGGTTACTCGTTGAAGGGTTTACGACACCGCCAACCTTCATGATGACCTACAACCCGTCCTATTACGAACGCTTGATTACCAGCTGTGGATACGAGAAGACACAGGACCTCTACGCATTCGATGCAGATGTCTCGATGCTGCCTACGCTAGATCCGAAATTGCAATTCGTTGTCGAGGAGGTCAAGCGTCGCTTTCGAGTGAACGTGCGTCCGATGAATATTCGACGCTTTAAAGAAGAGGTAAATCTTTTTCTCGACGTCTACAACAAGTCGTTGGTTGGAACATGGGGATTCGTCCCTTTTTCAGCATCAGAAATACAACATTTATCGGCCACAATGAGGCACCTTTTGGTACCGGAACTAACGACCGTAGTGGAAGTGGACGGAAAGCCGGTAGGGGCGGGCCTGGGGTTGCTCGACTACAACCCGTTGATCAAAAAAATCAATGGCCGGCTTTTTCCATTTGGTTTTTTGACTTTGCTCTTTAAGCGA
>JBEGUT010000219.1:0-6635 GCA_041178745.1 Planctomycetota bacterium
CTCGATTCATTCACCTTAGCGACGCTCTCCAACGAGGCAAAAGTCATTTCCAACGCGTGCGCGTCAACCGCTACGCTGAGCACGACTCCCGTTTGTATCCATCTTGTTGGATCGCGGAGCGATCCACGACTTTGCGTCAAAAGTCTTTACTCTGTAACCCATAGGCATTAGCATTCAAAAAACGAATCCCATCGCTAAACACGGTCTATCGACTTCTCTTTTCCTATAAAGCCTAAAGCCATGTTTCCAAGGTACACGCTTGATCGAATCTTCAAATCGATTACCACCCTTGTTTTTTTAAATCTTCTGTCAGGCTTTGCTGTTAGCGAAGTTAATCTCGTCGATCAAGAATCAAAATCCCAACCGATTCGAGTGATGAGTTTCAACATTCGATACGGTACAGCGAACGATGGCGCAAACCACTGGGATAAACGGCGCGATTTTTTGATGGATACCATTCGCAAGTACGATCCTGACTTGCTCGGCACGCAAGAAACACTCGGTTTTCAAAAAGACTTTATTGCTGCCGAACTAAAAGACTATCAGGCAATTGGGGTCGGACGTGATCGTGGTGGTGATGAGGGAGAAATGACGGCGATATTTTTTCGGACATCACGTTTTGAAAAAATATCCGAGGGTCATTTCTGGTTAAGCGAAACTCCTGCTATCCCTGGCAGCAAAAGCTGGGATACCTCTTTGACTCGCATGGCAAGCTACGTCGTTTTAAAAGATCTCAACGACCCAGAGCATCCACAATTATTTTTTCTCAACACACACTTCGATCATCGCGGCCAACTCGCTCGTTTGAAATCCGCAGAGCTTCTTGTTAAAAAGGCGAACGAACTTGCGCCAAGCCTACCAGCAATTATTACTGGCGATTTCAACACCGCTGAAAACAGCCCTCCCTACCTAGCACTTTTCGGCACACCCTCCAAAGTGGTCACTTCTAAAGAATCCGGCGATCAAGAAAAACTCCAAGAAAATTACTGGAGAGATACTTTTCGTGCGATTCATCGCCAACCCACGAACGAGGAGGGAACTTTCTCGGGTTTCTCCATCAAGAGCACCGAAGGTCCTCGTATTGACTGGATTGCTTGCTCACCCCAATGGAAAGTACTCCAAGCGGGTATCGATCGTACTGAGCGAGAGGGACGCACACCTTCAGATCACTTCCCTGTGACTACTGAGTTGATTCTGGAAAAGCTAGCCAAATCGAGCAAATAATCTCAGCGAATTCTATCGTATTGCAGAATTATCTTTTTTTGGGAACTGCGCAACGTAAATGGTTGTCTACACCTCCCAGGACAACCTCTAATAGGTCATTTCCGTTTGTGACCAGAAGTTCTGCTTGCAAACTTGTAACATGTTCTGAGGCTACTCTGTCAGCGATCGCGCGCAGAAATGCTCATCTATTTCTCATTTCACTAAAACGGCATAGAAATGTGTGCCACAAAACGCCCATCTTTACTCCCTTGCATCTAAGTTCCTAAAGCTTGAATTCGATTCACTCAAAGGCTTCCTAAAAGGAGCAAGCACTCATGAAGATCCTGAGTCTCCAGGAAAATAGTTTTACAAAATGGATTCGTTGTACCTTTGTTTTAGCAATGCTCTTGAGCCTTGCCCTTACCATGATCGATAGCTTCAGTCCAGCAATGGCTCAAGGAATCTTGCTGTCGGATATCGATGATGGCAAAGCGATCGGCTTACCAAGACCGTTTCATTACGATCCAGTTCCCCATCCACCTCCACATCCTCGCCCAAGACCCCAACCGATTCATCAAATCTATCGGATCGCATCTTTGGAAGTCGATGCCGTGGTACGCGATGGTGTCTTGCAGGTAACACTCAATCAATCTTTTGAGAACCGAGGAAGTCAAGTCAGCGAAGTGAGCGCCGTGATTCCTCTACCCTACGATGCCGCGGTTAGCGGAATGACTTTTTTGGTTGATGGAAAAGAAATACCAGGTAATCTGCTGAATGTGAATGAAGCTCGACGTATCTACGAAAGCTATGTTCGACGCTCACAAGATCCAGCCTTGGTGCAATGGATCGGAACAGGGATGCTGAAGACCAATGTATTTCCCATCCCACCAGGTGCATCGCGAATGGTGACGATCCAGTATAGTCAGGTAGCTCCCTATCGCGATGGACAACTCGATCTGCGTTTACCACTAGCGGCTGCAGGCTTTACGAGCGACAGCGTCGGTAAAGTGAAACTTAGTGTTCGAATTAAGAGTGACAAGAAGCTGGGAAATATTTATAGCCCCACGCATTCGGTCAAGATGGAACGCTCTCCATCTGGAGATGCCTTGGTGGTTTTCGAATCCACCAACTATCTTCCCAAAGGTGACTTCCGCTTGTTGATCGAAGATCGAAAAAGCGATGTTTCAGCAAGCCTGCTTTCATATCGTCCCAAGTCATCCGAAGATGGCTACTTTCTCTTGATGCTTCATCCAGACTTCCCGCCTACTAAACAAGAAGACACCGCAAAAAATATCGTTCTCGTTCTCGATAAATCAGGCAGCATGCGCGGCGAGAAAATGGAACAAGCACGCAATGCTTTGCTCTACGTACTTAAGAACCTTTCAAGCAAAGATCGCTTCAGCGTGATCGTTTATGACGGCCAAGTTCAATCTTTTAAAGATGAATTGGTCGAAGCCAATGACACCAACCGCGAATCGGCGATGGCTTTTGTCCGCCAATTGGAAGCTTCTGGGAGCACTAATATCGATCTAGCGCTTGAGACGGCCTTTCGTGCCGTCGCTGCCAGTGAACACCCCAGCTACATCGTCTTTTTGAGTGATGGCGAACCTACGGTTGGCGTGAAAGATCCAAGGCAAATTGTCGCTAATGCAACTTCGTCAAATAAAAACAGAGCACGCGTGCTTTCCTTTGGTGTCGGCCATGATGTGAACAGTCGGTTGCTGGATCAATTAAGCCGTGACTGCTTTGGCCAGACATTTTTGGTTGCCCCACAAGAGGATGTCGAGGAAGCGGTTTCAAATCTCTACCTACGCATCGGACAGGCCGCACTAGCCAATATTCATTGGCGAGCTTTGTTGAAAGATGGCTCTATTTTCGATGGCTTCCGCCAAATTTATCCCTCGCGATTGCAGGATCTATTTTCTGGTGACCAGATAACTTTGCTAGGACGCTATCAGAAAGCTTTTGATGGCTTACTGAATATCGAGGGAAAACTCGGCAGTCAATCTTTGCAGTTTACAAGTGCAGCAAAACTAGAGGAATCAACAGGCAACGAACACTCCTACATTGCAGCACTCTGGGCAACACGCCGAGTAGCTGCGATCATCGATGAAATCGATTTGGAAGGCAGCCGCGAAAACCTAATCCAGGAATTGGTCGAACTATCTAAGCGTTACGGAATCATTACTCCGTATACCGCCTTCTTAGCTGAAGAACCTACTTCCAATATGCGTCCCGAAGCGGTCATTGATATGACCCGAAGCAACTTGCGAAGACTCGAACAACAGTCCGGCGCCGATGCGTTTGCTCAACGCAGCCTAAAATCAATGCAGGGTCAGGCAGCAAACTTGGGCGCCGCCGCTGACTCACAAATCGCCGCTGGACTGGAAAGTAGGTCATCTGCTAACGGCGTACTCGGAGGAGGCGGTGGTCGAAATGCTGGTGCCGCACTTCCCGCACCCGGTATTGGCGGTGGGCTTGGTGGCGATGCCAAATCAAACCGTAATCAGCAAAGCAACGCCGCATCCAATGTTCGTCAGTCGGGCGATAGGGCCTTCTTCTGGCGCGACGAAAAATGGGTCGATTCAACAGCCACGGCTGATCAGCTTAAGACGGTAGAGGTCGTCGAGCGATTTAGCGAAAAATATTTTCAGCTCATCGAAAAACATCGAGACATCTTGCAACCGCTTCTCGATGAAGAAGCACCGCTGCAAATCGTGCTCGACAACCAAGTGTACGAGCTATGATTTAACACCTCCGCTCAATCGCGGCTAGGAAAATAATCTTCATCACTCAAGCGGTTGATTGGATCGTTGTCCAGCCAACCGCTTACAGCTTGTATCAATCAAGCCAACTTACTCGATCGACGCCTCTTCAATTCCATATTGCCATTCGTGTCCCAATCCTGAATGAAGTGGTTGCAACACAGTCCGATATTTCAATCTCACGTTCGCCAGTACCCTGGCAAGTCTCTCTCCCCCATGGAAACTTAAATTAGTAGCAAAGCCCTGAGAACTTCTTGCATTGCCCTCAGCGAATGGGTGGAATTCCAGATTTTTCGAGAAATACATCATTTTTGAAAGATGGTTGCAAACGCTCGACGACTGAAGAGCCCCTTGGTCTATAAATCCACCCGACTTATCTAGGTTAGGGGATCGAGAAAAGCACCTAGGATTTCCAAAAAAAGGAAAAGACCTAGAATATGGGCGATGTTGTTTTCTGAGCGATTATTATCCGCAGATCTTTGATACGGTGAGTCTCATGAGTGAATTTCGTACAGAGCATGATTCGATGGGGGACGTGCAGGTTCCCGCCTTGGCATATTACGGAGCTCAAACGCAACGAGCTGTCGAAAATTTCCCGGTCTCCGGATGGCGACTCCCTCCATCGCTTGTTCGAGCAATGGGATTGGTAAAATACGCTTGTGGTGTCGCCAATCGAGATCTCGGAAAACTTACCGATAGCGGCAAGAATCGTCTCAAACCGGCCGACGTTGAAGTGATGCTGAAGGCTTGCTTGGAAGTTGCCGAAGGGCAACACGCTGATCAATTCCCTGTCGATGTGTTTCAAACAGGTTCGGGTACTTCTAGTAACATGAATGTGAACGAAGTGATCTCTAACCGAGCGATCGAGTTAGCGGGTGGAGATCGATTTGCGAAAGCTAAGCCAATCCATCCCAATGATCATGTCAACATGGGTCAGAGCACCAACGACACCTTCCCTACTGCGATCCACGTTGCCGTTGCGATGGAAATACAACGCGATCTGATTCCAGCTCTCACCGCATTTCACAAGCAGCTAGCAGATAAGGCTAAGGCTTGGGACAAGGTGATCAAAATCGGACGCACGCACTTGATGGATGCCACACCATTACGTCTCGGACAGGAATTCGGTGGTTTCGCACGACAAATTGAACTTTCACTCACACGAGCCAACCAGGCGTTGCAGGCGGTCTGTGAATTACCTGTCGGTGGCACTGCGGTCGGTAGCGGTATCAACACTCATCCGGAATTCGGTAGCCGAGTCGCTGCTGTTTTGGCTAAGAAAACCGGCATCCCATTTATCGAGGCGGTCAATCACTTCGAAGCCAACGCGCAGCGTGACGCTTTAGTTGAAGCCCATGGCAGTTTGAAAACCATTGCGATGACCTTGTTCAATGTTGCCAACAACATTCGTTGGCTTGGCTCGGGTCCACGATGCGGATTCTTCGAAGTTATTTTGCCAGATCGCCAACCAGGAAGTTCGATTATGCCTGGCAAAGTTAATCCTGTAATGTGTGAAAGTCTTATGCAGGTTTGCGCTCGAGTCATCGGCAACGACGCCACAATGACCTTGTCCGGTGCCGCTGGAGGAAACTTCCAACTTAACATCATGATGCCCGTGATGGGGCATGCCGCACTGGAAAGTATTCAATTACTCGCTAATGGCATGCGTGCCTTTATTGAATTCTGTATGGAAGGCTTGGAAGCCAATCCTCAAGCGTGCGAAGCTTCGGTGGAACAAAGCTTGTCGATGGTTACGAGCCTCAATCCGCTGATCGGATATGAGAAAGCAGCAAAGCTTGCCAAAGAGGCCTTTGCTACCGGCAAAACCATTCGGCAACTCTGCTTAGAACAAAACATTCTTCCAGAGGACGTTTTGCGAGCCGAACTGGATCCGATGAGAATGACGGAGCCACAAGCTTAGAGTAATTGGCAGCAGCAAGTAACAAAAAACGCTACGGTTAAACATTTGGGTTTGCAAGGCAACATTGATAGTTTCCCTGCAAACCCTTTTCTATTTCCCAATGCGATCTCAGTTGCTAGCCGTGAAAAGGCATGTCGCAGGATAGTCCACCTGCAGATGGGACGTAAGCGTGTCGCGTGTAATCCATCACCATGCGATGAGCGCTAAAACGCCAAGCCAAGGTGCTGATTGAATTCATCATCATCTTAATCCACTTGCGTGGTAATCCATCGCGATCACGATCATAGAATGTAGGAATGACTTCATCCTCGATCACCTCGTAAAGATAATCCGCATCGCGTTTATCCGTGATCGCATCGTTGGAGTGAGAATAGCCTTTACCTATAGCGAAACCGTTGCCACCATCGTAGGCCTCAGCCCACCATCCATCGAGAATCGAGCAATTCAAACCACCGTTGAGAACGACTTTTTGACCACTGGTACCCGATGCTTCCAGAGGTCGACGTGGGTTGTTCAACCAGACGTCCACACCTTGGATCAAGTGACGGCAGACGTTGATATCGTAGTCCTCGACAAAAGCGATCTTACCTTTGAACATAGGGTCATGTCGTAGGTTGGCGATTTCTTGAATGAATCGCTTCCCTGGTTCATCCTTTGGATGTGCCTTACCTGCATAAACAATTTGAATAGGACGAGCAGAATCGCTCAGCAGTGCCGCTATTCGATCGACCTGTTTGACCAACAAG
>JBEGUT010000220.1:0-6634 GCA_041178745.1 Planctomycetota bacterium
CGTCGAGGGAATCTCGCGTGTTGGAACAGGAAAAACATCTCAGTCCAACTTTAGTTAGTCATTTTTCCTTTGGTTAAAACGCCATTTACAAACCACATGGTACTGAGCAGCACCAGCGGAAGCGACAAAAAGCCGGGGGGCAGAGGGACAGCAATTCATTCGCTTGGGTAGGGGAGATTTCCAGATTTCCATTCCTGATATCTTTCACGAAGCACTCTTTTATCCGCTATCATAGAGAAGCGGCGAGTCCTTCTTCTGATTACCGGAGTGGACCGCACCCGTTCCCTCTCCTAGGTACAAGAGATAGGGGCGATTTATTCTGTAACTTTTCGACAACAAACAAGCTTTTTGCAGGGGCTGCTGTTGACGACTGGAACTCATGGTCCATGGTTGGAAGGGATGATTGTGATAAGCAGGTTTAGGATAATCGCTGCGACTTTTTCGTTCTTCTTGTTCGCGTACTTACCGAATGTTGTGGTGTATGCTGGCGACTTCACGCTTACCACACTCGATGGAAAATCGTTTGATTGTGAAGTGCTTGAGTTAGAGGAAGCTTCTGTAAGCGTTGCTGTCGTCGGAAAAAACGAAACCTATAAGGCCGAGCAGATCAAACAGCTAAAACGTGCTTCTTCGGGAGCGGCCGTGATTGACAGCTTAGCACCACTGCTGGTGAGGTTGCGTGATGGCTCTGAGTTGCGGGCTGGAGATGTTCGCAAAGATGGAAAACAAATCGTTCTGAGCCCTGATGGTGAAAAACCTGAGGAAGGCAAGATATCCATTCCAGAAGGTGAAGTAGAGTGGATTCGCTTCCGCGAGACATCGGCCAATAATCAAAATCAATGGAATGAATTGATTGCGTCAACCTCTAAGACGGATCGTTTGGTTGTGTTGCGAGCTGGCGATGTGGTGGATTCGGTGGAAGGTGTGGTGGTAGGAATCGATGAAAAAGAAATCCGCTTTGATTTTGATGGAGAGTCGATCAAGGCTCCGAAGTCGAAGCTGTTGGGTGTGACCTTTTTTGCTCTCGATAAGAAATCGTATGCACCTGCTAGGGTGATCGTTAGAACTACTTCGGGTCACATGCTCAGCGCTGTTAAACTTCGCAAGCAAACGATCGATGGCAAAGATGGATTGGCGATTACGACTTCAGGTGCGATTGATATCTCGATACCCTGGGGCGACCTAGCAGAACTCGATTATTCGGCGGGCAACTTGAAGCTATGCTCGGAGCTTAGTCCACTCTCGAGCAAGTGGATTGGTGACAAGGACTATCCTGGCGACAAAGAGATCGCCCAAAAGATTTTTTCTCCGCATGTCGAGCGATATGGAACCGCTGGTTCTGCAGAGGCGACTGCTGCAAGCGATTATGTTTTTCTTGGTTCAGGTGAAGTTGTCTTTCGAGTTCCAGAGGGAATGAATCGCTTCCAAACAACGATCGCTGGCGCACCGGGAGCACAGGTCCGCGGATGGACTACGGTCATCGTAAAACAGGAAGACGAAGTAATCTTTCAACAAAGCTTTCGCCCGGAAGTGGAAAGAATGTCTATCGACGTTGCCGTCAGTGGAAAGCGACGCGTCACTTTAATCACTCAACCTGATGATAAACGACAGGCGGAGGATGCTATTTGGTGGTTACAGCCGAGGTTCGTCAAATGAAGCAGCCAAAGATCATAGGGTTCGTAAAGCCGCTATCAGGTTCCGTAATCGCGTTGGCTCTATGTACCGCTTTCGTGAATCCTCTTCAGGCGCAGCAAGCAGGCGAGCAGCTAAGTGAGGCAAGTGCGTCTGAGCCTTCATCGCCGGCCGAAGTCACTCAAGAGATTGTCATCGACGATGCTGTTGCGGCGATCGAGCAAAGCCGTATCGAAGCGATTGAACGAGCCATTCTGCCAACGGTGGCAGTGTTGGGAGATGGTGGCGAGGGTGGCGGTAGCGGGGTAGTCATCTCTGCCGATGGTTACGCTCTGACCAATTTTCACGTAACCAGCCCCTTTGGAAATAAAATGCGAGGCGGGATGTCGGATGGCAAGTTGTATCCGGCTGTGTTGGTCGGAGTCGATCCGACAGGTGATCTCGCGATGATCAAACTTTTACCGCGAGAAGACTTTCCAGTTGCCAAACTGGGAGATAGTCGAAAGCTTCGGGTTGGAGATTGGTGTTTTGCCATCGGCAATCCATTTCTACTGGCAACCAATTTACAGCCAAGTGTTTCGTATGGTCTCATCAGCGGTATTGAACGGTATCAGTATCCAGCGGGAACCATTTTAGAATACGCCGATTGCATACAGACCGACGCCGCGATTAACCCGGGTAATTCGGGAGGACCGTTGTTCAATCGGCAAGGAGAGTTGATTGGGATTAACGGTCGAGCTTCTTTCGAAAAACGTGGGCGAGTCAACGTAGGTGTTGGCTATGCGATCTCGATCAATCAAGTCAAAAATTTTATTGGAACGCTCAAGAGTGGTCGCTACGTCGATCATGCGACACTGGGAGCAACGGTATCGACTGACGATTCGGGACGAGTACGAGTTTCCAATATCCTTAATCGCAGTGATGCTTACCGTAGAGGGCTTCGGTACGGCGACGAAATTTTGGAACTTGCGGGGCGGGCTATCCGCACAACCAATGAAATGAAAAATGTCCTTGGTACTCTTCCGAATGATTGGCGTGTAAAAATACGCTTTCGCAAAGAGGATGAAGTCATAGAAACCTTGGTAAGACTCGCTTCCGTTCATACGGATGAAGAACTCGTCCAGCTTGCCAAGGGTGGGCTCGGCATGGGCCCTCCACCGCCACCCAAAAAGGCTGAAAAAGGAGAGTCTGAAGAGCGGGAGGAGACCGAGCCTAAGGATGCAGAAGTATTGAAAACGAAAGAAGCGATGGCATCGCTGTGGAAGTCGTGGTTTGAGCAGCGTGATGGATTTGCCAATTATCACTTCAATCGATTGGAAAAGGATCGAGTGCTGAGAACTTACCGCAAGCAGCTTGGCGAGTTACCCGCTGGAGCGAATTGGAAATTGGTGGGAAGTTTGGGCGGCGATGATGGTACCGCTGAAATTGAGTTGAGCGATGATAGTTTTGCATTGGTACGGGCAGGGTTGAGGCAAGGCGTTGATCCCAAGCAGGGACTCTCCAAAGCTATTAGCAAGCAGGGGATTGAAGGACTGCCAATGGTTCTTGGTTTGTGGAGACAATTACTTCTGGGTACGGGCAACGGTCAAGGAAAGATACTCGACAATGCGCTGTATTTGGGAACGATGCCCTTGATGGGTAATTGGCCACTGCGCGATGTGATCGAAGTAACCGTTAGCGATACGCGAATGAGAATGTTTCACGATCCAGAGTCCGGTCTATTGTCGGCATGTGAGTTGTACGGCGATGAAGACGATGATCCGGTGGAATTGTATCTAGATCAGTATCAGATGATCGATGGTCGACAAATACCTGGTCGAATTGTTCTGCAATACGGGATGGATGAGAAGGCGACTTTTAAAGTAGCCAAGTTAGAGATGACTCCTCCGGTGACAACGAAGCCTGAAACGGAGGAAGGATCATGAGTCTTAGAAAAAATCTTACTGTATCTTTCGGGCGTTCGTTAAATCTTGCCGCTTTTAGCTTTCTGTGGTTGGTTGGATCATGGAATTTGCCGGCAGCTGCAGATGATGCAACGGTTTCAAAGCCATCTTGGTTTTCTGTGATCCGATCGGTTCAGGAAAAGGTCGTAAAAATATATGGGGCTGGCGGAGTCGCGGGGCTCGAGTCGTATCAAACGGGAGTGCTAGTTTCACCGGAAGGGCACGTGTTAACGGCTTGGAGCACGGTGCTTGATGCAGATTCTGTAGTTGTCGTCACCACACAAGGGCAACGCGTCGATGCAACACTCGTCGGAGTCGATCCTGCTCTTGAAATCGCTGTCCTTAAAGCGGATCTGACTGACATGCCATTTTTTTCGTTGAAAGAGGCAGTAGAAGCAGAGTTGGGAAGTCGTGTGTTGGCAGTGACGAACCTTTTTGGAATCGCTACTGGTAATGAGGCTCCGAGTGTTCAGAAGGGAAGTGTTCTGGCGAAGTCCGATTTGAAAGAATGTCGAGGGCGCTCTGGGGTTGTTTATCAAGGACCTATCTACGTGGTTGATGCGATGACCAATAACCCTGGTGCTGCAGGAGGTGCTTTGACAGATTGGAATGGAAATCTGGTTGGGCTTGTTGGTAAAGAGTTGCGAGATCAACAAACAAATACCTGGTTGAACTACGCGATTCCCATTTCGCAATTGAAGGACTCCGTAGCGGCCCTGGTAGCTGGTAAGAGTTTGGCGAAAGTGGATACGACGGAGAAGATGGTCGACAATCCGCATGAACTTGTTGCGCTAGGTATCATCTTGGTTCCCGACGTGCTTGTAAAGACGCCTGCCTATGTGGATCGCGTCACCCCTGCCAGTGTCGCCGATCGCGCTGGGATTCAACCTGATGATCTTATTATCATGGTCGGAAATCAACGTATTGATTCGCAGAGCAATTTGAGAAGTTTGCTTGGTACGCTTAGTCGGGATGATGCTCTATCGATCATGATTCAACGAGGTACCGAACTGAGGCAAGTGAAGTTGGAGCAGAAATAATTGTGAGCATTCAGTGCGACACAGTTCCGCTTGGTTATGAGCTTATGAGTTTTAATCCTTGGATGCTTACATCAGTGAATCGTATCTTGATCAATACATTCCTTGTTTTTGTCTGTGCCGTATCGACCAGCGCGGTGTGGGCACAAGAAAGTGGAGAAATACCTCAGTCGGCGATCGATGCAGCTACGGCTCGCGCGGCTGCATCGGTGGTGCAAATCGAAACGGTTGGTGGACTTGAGCAAGTTGGGGAGCGAGCGGCCGTTAGCGGACCAACAACAGGAACGGTAATTGATCCAGAAGGATGGATTGTCGCTAGTTCATTTAGTTTTCAGCAACTTCCAGCCGCTATTGTTGTTAGAACGTCCGATGGAGAGCGGCATGCAGCGAAACTGGTCGCGCGAGATCGTAATCGTGAATTGGTTCTATTAAAGACGGAACCGAATGCACAATTCAAATCGATTAAGATTGTTCCCGAAAGCGATATACGTGTAGGAGAGACGGCAATCGCGTTGGGAAAAGTCTTTGATCCTACTAGGCCGAGTGCATCGGTTGGAATCGTCAGTGCGCTAGGGCGAGTTTGGGGAAAGGCGGTTCAAACGGACGCCCGTATTTCGCCCAATAATTATGGTGGTCCATTGATTGACTTGAAAGGTCGTTGCCTAGGAATCCTTGTACCGCTGAATCCGGGCGATGGAACAGACAGCGACGGTTCGCAGTGGTATGACTCAGGTATCGGTTTTGCAGTGCCGCTTGGTCAGATCTTGCGAAGCTTTGAAAAGTGGAAGCAAGGTGAAGATATATTGCCAGGGCGCGTCGGAGTTGCATTGACTGAACGCGACGATTACTCAGGGCCCGTTATTGTGGCCGGAGCAGCGGCCAATTCGCCAGCGGCCAAAGTAGGCTTGAAGCGTGGCGATCGGATCCTACAAGTGAATGAACAACCGATTGAGATCGTCGCTAATTTCAAATCGCAATTAGGAAAGCTGAATGCAGGTGATACGGTTAAGTTAAAACTTCAGCGAGGTGATGAAACAGTCGAATTGCAATGTGAATTGGCCGCTGAGATTCCACCGTATCGCTGGCCGTTTCTCGGTATCTTGCCCGCTGGAGATGGAAAGGGGATCGTAACGGTGAGAGATGTCCTACCGGATTCCCCGGCTGCCAAAGCTGGTTTGGAAGCGGGGGATTTATTGGTCGATGCGGGAGAGGTCCAAATCGACAGCGTGGATAAACTTCGCGAACTGATCTTAACCACTCCAACCGATCAGAAATTCTCTTTGCGCGTTCAAAAGAAAAATGCAGCGGCAAGCGATAGCCGAGTGTTGGAACTTAGCTTGGATGTTTGGCCAACCGATCCCATGGTCAAACTGAAAGAAGATGCTGAACAGGAATTGATCGCTAAGGATGGAGCGGCAGGTACAGGAATCGTTGATCTGCCGCTGGGAGATGCCGCTAATAAGTGCTTTGCCTTTGTTCCACCTAGCTATACACCAGTCGTTCCACACGGCGTTTTATTTCTATTACCAGAGGCTGGAAAAATCGATCAGCGTGCGGTGCTCGACCAATGGGAACCATTATGTAGAAAGCATCGCTGGATTTTAGTTGTGCTCACATCGGCTGACGAGAAGGCCTGGACGATCGAGGAAGCCGAATTGGTCGGCAGGCTGTTCACCAAGATCAAAACCAACTACACGATTGATAAGGGGCGCGTTGCTGCAGCAGGAATTCGCTCAGCTTCTCCGCTTGCGGCATTAGTGGCTTTCAGTCAGCGCAAGAATTTTAATGCTCTAGTGCTGCTGGGTGGAAATTTTCCGCAGAGACTACAAATCGAATCAGCGCAGCCATTGGAGAGTGTGCGAATCTTGATCGTGAGTGACGAGACCGATGGAGCGGTGGCAGAAAAATTAACCGAGAGCGGTTATCCCGCAGGTACGCTGCAGGGGGAGGTTTCGGCCGGTGGCACGCTTGCAGCACCTTTAGCTGAAATTGTCAATCTTTGGTTAAGAGGCTTAGAGCGGC